>JALRBF010000242.1 GCA_023262365.1 Burkholderiaceae bacterium | reverse complement strand
AGCCGGCCAATGTGCGCCATGATGTCGCCTGGCTGGAGCGAAGACGCGATGAATCAACACACCCAACGACACATTGAAGCGTTCAGCGATTCACACAAATCCCTGACCGTCGACCGCCACCGTCTGCGGATTCTCGTCTACTTTGTCTGCATTGTTGGCGTGAACATCGGCTCACATTTAAGCGCCATACCCGACAACGCCAAAATCGTAATCGGGCTGACCTCGCTGGGCGTGTGGGTGTTGATTTTGGTGCGCTCCATGATTCAAGAGTGGCGGGGCGGCACAGACAATGCCAGCCGCGGTTAAGTGCGGTTTCAACACAAGCTGGAGAGCAAAATGAAAGGTGTGGTTTTTCTTGGCGATCGCCAACTCGAGCTGCGTGACTTCAAAGACCCCTCGCCAGGGGCTGGCGAAGTCGTCTTGGAGATCAAAGCCTCGGGCATGTGCGGTACCGACCTAAAGTACTACCGTGCCTCAGGCGCCACTGGCGCCTCAGCCATTGGCCTCAAAAGCGACCAAGGCCCAGTCATCGCCGGGCACGAGCCGTGCGGCACCGTGGTGGCCATTGGCGCAGACGTTGCCGCCAACCAAGCCTGGATTGGCATGCGCGCCATGCAGTTTCACTACAAAGGCTGCGGGGTATGCGCGCATTGCTGGTCAGGCTGGACGCAAATGTGCAACGACGGCGCCGCTGTGTACGGCGCCACCGCGCATGGCGCCCACGCGCAATACATGGTGTGCCCAGCCAACACCTTGGTGCCACTGCCCGAGAGCTTATCGTTCTCTACCGGCGCGGCCGTGGCCTGCGGCACAGGCACGGCGTGGAGCGCGCTGCAGCGCTTGGGGCTTCAAGGCAGCCATGTGCTGGCCATCTTTGGTCAAGGGCCAGTGGGGTTGTCAGCCACGCAGCTGGCGGTAAGCATGGGCGCACGCGTGATTGCAGTTGACATAAGCGAAGACCGGTTAACCACCGCCAAACAGCTGGGGGCCGAGTTAACGCTGAACGCCAGCGACCCCGACGCCGACGTGGTCGGCCAAATTAAGGACCACACCGGTGGCCTTGGGGCGCACGTGTCGTTTGAGGCCGCGGGCAGCCCCATCACCCGCCGGCAAGCCATTCAATGTCTCAGGGCCTGGGGCAAATCATGCTATGTCGGAGAAGGCGGCGAGGTCTCGCTAGACGTCAGCGCCGAGTTGCTGCGCAAGCAAATCACGCTCATGGGCTCGTGGACATTCTCGATTGCCAGCCAAGCCGAGTGCGCCGACTACGTGGCCAACAAAAAAATCGACGTCGATCGCCTGTTCACCCACCGGTGGCAGTTGAACGACGCCGAGCAAGCCTACCAGCTGTTTGACCAACAAGCCGCGGGCAAAGGCGTGTTTTTGTTCGATTAACCCCGTTGCCCATGCCGAGCCCATCGCGGGCGCACCTTCGGCGCACGCCAGTGCGCGGACCATGGCAATGTATAGAATGGCGCGGCGAGTCCCTGTCGCCTGCTTGCTTCGTGATGCCGCCATGAGCCCTTTTATAAAAAACGCCTGGTACGTTGCCTGTTTCTCTCAAGAACTCAGCAACCAACCACTGGCCCGCACGCTGCTGGGCCAGCGTGTGGTGTTGTTTCGCACCGCTTCAGGTGCGCCAGCCGCGCTCGAAGACCGCTGCTGCCACCGCATGGCGCCGCTGTCGCGCGGCGAGGTGGAACCCGATGGCATTCGGTGCGGCTACCACGGCATGAAGTTTGCCCCCACCGGGCAGTGCATTGAAATACCGGGACAAACGCAAATCGATGCCCGGATGTGTGTTCAAGATTACCTGGTACACGAACAACATGGCTTTGTGTGGATATGGCTAGGCGACCGTGCTCAAGCCTCAGTAAGCGCCATCGTGGACTGTCACTGGCATACCGACTCGCAATGGCAAAGCACACAAGGCTACATTCACTACCGAGCCAACTACCAGCTCATCGTTGACAACTTGCTCGACTTCTCGCACCTTACCTTTGTGCACAAAACCACGCTGGCTAACAACGCGTTTCCCAACGCGCAACCCGCTATCGAGCCCTTCGATCAAGGCATTCGCCTCACACGCGAAATCCGCGATGCGCAGCCATCTCCATTGCACCAAATGGCGGGTAAGTTTGAGGGAAGAGTCAATTTTTGGAACCGCCAAGCATGGTGGCTACCCAGTGTGTTTGAAAACTGGGCCGGCTCGGTCGAAGCGTCCACACCCGGCCCGGCGCACGAACAACCTGGCGCTTTTCTGTTGCGACACTTTTCTCTTCTTACCCCAGAGACCGAGCACACCACGCACTACTTTTGGATCCAACCGTGTCAGTTCCCCCGGCCAGACGACACCCTGATTGGCAAGGTAAAAAAAGGCATCGACACCGCGTTCGAAGAAGACCGCCAAATGATTGAAGCGCAACAACAAAACATTCACGACAACCCCGAAGCCCCCATGCGCGGCATTGCCGCCGACAAGGCCTTAAACATGATTCGCATGATGATTAAGCGCCGTCTGCAGCACGAAGCCGAGGCACTTAACCCGTAATCACCGCAATCGGCGACCACTCGGGCGCCACCAATCGGCGCTTGCCATCGTGGGTTTTTTTGACCCCAGGAGCCTGCATACCCTGCCGGTCCCACAATTGACACGTCACTTGCTTATGCTTTTGGTCTAAGCCCTCGCAGTAATTGGTGTACTCGCACACGCGCACACTGGACGCGTGACCATCGCGTATCTTGCGTGGCCAATCGGGGTCGGCCAGCGACTGGCGTGCCAAACCGACCACGTCGCACACCTGCGCGTTTAGCATCTCCTCGGCTTGGGCAAAGTTATGAATACCGCCCACCCCTACCACGGGTTGCTCCAGGCCCTGCGCCCTCAGCGCGTGACGCACACGTTGCGTGGCGTGACGGTTGCGCCCAAACGGCCCCAACGCGTCTGAAATGCGCGACGGCATGCACTCGTAGCCGCTGCGCCCGGTGTACGGGTAAGCCGCCTGCCCCACCCCGGGTTGCTTGGCATCGTCAAATTTTCCGCCGCGACTGGTTGAAATAAAGTCCATGCCTGCCTTGGCCAGTGCCACGGCGTATTGGCAGGACACATCAACTGAGGTACCGCCGTCAATGCACTCCTCGGTTAGCATGCGGCAGCCCACCGTAAACCCAGTGCCGACCCGGTCACGCACCCGTGCAAGCACCGCCAGGGGCACTTTTAAGCGGTTCTCAAGCGATCCACCGTAGCCGTCGCTGCGCGTGTTGGTGGTCGACAAAAAAGACGCCATGGTGTACGCGTGCGCGTAGTGCAACTCCACCCCATCCAGCCCCGCCTGCTTGGCGCGGGCCGCAGCCTGGGCAAACAGCTCGGGCAGCTCATGAGGCAGCGAGGCCACGTGTGGCAAGTGCACATCGTTGACTGACTCGCGTGCGCCATACTGCAAGTCCCTGTAATCGGCAGCATCCAACACCTGCTGCCAGCGCGCCGGCCCTAGGCTAAGCAAAGCCTCACGCGCCTCATCGGGCGGCGTCGCCGGGTCAAGCCCAGCGCGTTGCAGCAGCGCCGCCGAGAGCACCAGATGCCGCCTAAAAAACGTCTCGGGGTTGGGGCGGCGGCGAATACGCAGAAAATCAATCAGTTGAATCAGCAAACGCGTTTTGCCCCCGCTGGCGCGCTTTACCGCCTCAACCACGCGTTGCAAGCCGGCAATGTACCGGTCGTGGCTTAACCTAAGTAAAGGGCCGCTGGGCACATCGCGAATGCCGGTGGCCTCCATCACGATGGCACCGGGTTGCCCTTGTGCAAACCGGGCGTACCAGTCAATCACGTCATCGGTCACTTCGCCCGCTTCGTTGGCGCGCCATGGCACCATGGCCGGCACCCATATGCGGTTGGTCAGCTCAAGCGCGCCAACCCTCACCGGGTCAAACAGGCGCGACTGCGCCACGGCTTGTGCGCTGGGTACGGGGCCCAGCGACGACTGGTAACGGATGCGCTCACTCGGTTGCCACATGGGCCTACGTTACCACGCCAAAGGCTATACCCAAGCCTGAATCACATAGTCAAACGCGGCTTGGGCATTGGTGAGGTCCACTCGCTGCATTTTGATTTTCCATTCGCCCTTAACCTTGACCAACGAATGGCGGTAGCTTCCCCCCAAGTGGCGCACGTCATCGCGCCTAAGCTCCATCATTTGAAAACGCGAGTAGACCTCGGCGCTTGAGTCGGTAAGCGATTCAACCAACATATTGCCCACCATGTGGTTGGTCTGCCAATGCGCCGCCTGTGACCAGGCGTTGGGGTGCAGCAACCGCCCCATGCGAATCTCCATAAGCAGCCGGTCTTCGGCAAATATCGACGGCTCAAGTTCCCAGTCGGTTTGCTCAGGCCGCGACGGCGCCCAATACATGCCGTCTTCGGTAAACATGTCCATCCAGTCTTGCCACCGCTTGGCGTCCAGCGCAATGGCTTGCAAGTACAGCAAGTTTTCAAACTCCATGCGCTGCTGCGGGCTGCAAACTGCCGTGCTGGGGACATAAAACGTTGCGGGTGCCGAGCCTCGCCCCATGTGATCAGGCGCAATCGATTCAGCCCCGGTCATCGACTCGATGGCTTCAATCACCACCCCTTTACCCAGTTCGTCTTTTACTCGTGCTTCACTCATTTCATTACTCCTCATTCCAACCCATCAAGCCAATCATGCGGCTTCTTTGGCGTCGCGTGGCTTGGCCTGTGGCGATGCGGCTTGTGTCATGTACTGCTTCCAGGCCTGAAACTGGTTGCGCATCACCACCTCGGACGTCCCGGAGTTTGAGTAATGCACGCCTTGGTCCACCGTGTCGCGACCGTGATCGCGGTGAAAGCTCACCCAATCCCCGGCTTTTTCACTCTCCAAACCCCATTGACCTTTAGTCCAGTTCTCCAAGTCGTCGGCATTGATCATGGTTGAAGGCGAATTCACTAAGTTAAAGTACCACAGCGAGCGTTTGTAAATCGCATCGGGCACGCCCTTGAGGCGAAAGTGCCAAATCTCTGAGAGCGTTTTGTTCGGCGCAATCGGGCGCAAGCAGCGCAGCTGTTGCAGCGGCGACTGAACCGACAGGTAGGGGTACACCAGCACGTGGTGAATGCTGCGCGACAAGTACTCCTCCGTCTTTTGCTCGCCGTAGGCTTGGCGCAGCAAGTCTTCGTAGGCCACCGTGTCGGGGTCGGTGGGCCGCAGCCCCATGTAGGCTTTAAGAATCCCATGACCATTAGGAAAATTCACCGTCTGCACCGAATCCCACTGATCAAAGCTGGTGGCAAACGCCGAGAGATAGTGAAAAAACAAGGGCGCACTGCCTTTTTCGTCTTTTACCCGTTGCTCCACCCGCCGCGCCGACACCCCGGTTGACTGGTGGGTTACCGACGCGTGCAAGGCGTCGAGCTGGTTCTCCATAAAAAACTTCCAGTTCGACCGCTGCATTACCCGGTGGCACACCGGCACCGCTTCAACCTCACCCACAGGCGAACGATCACAAATGTCGTCAAACGCCACCCGCGCATCGCCCAAAAACTCGGCTAGGCTCGGCCCGGATTCAGCCAAGCTGGCAAACACAAAGCCCCGGTAGCTTTCAACGCGAGGCGCCGCTTTCATGTTGCAGTCGGGGTTGTCTTTACTCCAGCGCGTGTCGTCGTACCCTTTCATGAGCGGAATCGCCCGCACCTTGCCGTCCAGATGAAAGCTCCACGCATGGTAAGAACACACAAAACCGTTGCCGGTGTTACCCGACTGGTTGCCGCACAACTGCACACCCCGGTGGGGGCAGCGGTTGTACAACACGTTCACGCGCTTTTCCTTGTCACGCACCATCACCATGGGCTGGCGGCCAATTTGCAAGGTGTAGTAGTCGCCCACCTTGGGCACTTGCGACTCATGCCCGCAGTACACCCATATTTTTTCCCATATGTGCGCCATTTCGAGATCAAAAATCTCGGGGTCGGTGTACACCGAGCGGTGAACGCGATCATCCTCTACAAGCGTGCCTAAGTTGGTCAATGTCATGGGGGCTCCTCTGGCTTTTGCGAATAACCCGAGCATAGCCAGAGCCCAACGGATGTCCAACAACCTTTCATGCTTTTTTCATTACAATTGGTTATGGATTACCGACGCTTGCAACACTTCATGGCAGCGGTTCGCCACGGCAACCTCACCACCGCGGCTTACGAGTTGGGCATATCTCAACCCGCCTTATCCAAAGGCATCAAGACACTTGAACGGTCGCTGGGTGTGGCCTTGCTCGAGCGCGGTCGCTTTGGCGTGGCGCCCACGCCCTATGGCGAGGCCTTACTGGCCCGAGGCCAACTGGTGGAGGCCGAGCTGCGCAACGCCGTGGGTGAGATTGAGGCACTCAAAGACGCCACCCGTGGCCACGTGCTGGTGGGCTGTGGCCCCACCGAGGCCAACCGGCTGCTGCCCCTGGCCTTACAACGTTTGCACACCAGTCACCCTGAAATCCGAGTCACGGTGTTGTACGGGCTTAATGAATCGCTCATGCCGTGGGTGAGGCACGGCGAAGTCGACTTTGCCATTTCATCCATTCCGCAGGAACCCGCCGATGCCACGCTGGTCCACGACAAGTTGTTTTTGGACAAAGGCGTCATCGTCGCTCGAGTTGACCATCCGCTGAGCAAAAAACGCCACATCAACGCCACGGACTTGGCCAGCCAGCAGTGGGTGCTGCCACGCAGCCGCGAACTGGAGCGGCAAGCCTTTGATGCACTCGTGAAAGAGCATCATTTCAACATCGATAAAGCCTCGGTTGAAACCACCTCAACGGTCTTAATGAAAGCCATGGTCATGCAAAGCGATATGCTGACCTTTATTCCCAAAGAGCTGATTTACTGGGAAGAACAAGCCGGCCAACTCATGGTACTGGCCGAATCCCGCCTTCAATGGGCAAGGCAGGTGGGTATCACCCGGCGCCGCCAGGGCACCCTTACCCCAGCCAGCCGCTTACTTACCGAGGCCTTGCGCCAAACGGCTACCAGCCACTTTTAGCGTCGGCGCTCAGCCCATCAGGGCTTTGGGCAACCACAGCACAATCGACGGATACAGCCAAATCGCGGCCACGCAGCCCACGTAGGCCACGCCAAAAAAGGCCACCCCCCGAAAAATCGTACCCAGCGAAATATCGGGCGCAAGCCCTTTGACAATAAACACATTCACCCCCACTGGCGGCGTGATCGCACCCATGGTGGTAATGATGGTCAACAGCATCGTGAACCAAATGGGGTCGTAACCCAACGCTTGGGCCAGTGGAAAGAAAATCGGCAGGGTCACCACCAAAAAGCCCAGCGCGTCCATGAGCGCGCCACCAACCAAATAAATCAACACCACCGCCAACAGAATAAACGTTGGCGCCACCGGCAGCGTAATTACCCAATCGGCCAATTCAAACGGCAAGCGAGAGACGGTGAGAAAACGCCCAAACAACACCGCCCCGGTGATCAGCAAGATCACCATGGAGGAGATGCGCAACGTCTCGCCAACGGCGTCGCAAAACCCTTTAAAGCTGAGTTTGCGCTGCACCACGCCAATCACCAGCGCCCCCAAGGCGCCAGCGGCTCCGGCCTCGGTTGGCGTAAAAAATCCAAAGTACAGCCCCCCAATGACCAGCAAAAACAAACTCAGGGTTTCAAAGACACCGCCAAGCGAACGCCACTTCTGTGCCCAGCTCGTCTGTGGTGCAGCCGGGCCCAAGTGGGGCCGGCGCATGCACATCACAACCACGGTGAGCATGAACATCAGCGTCAGCAACAAGCCAGGCACAATGCCGGCCAAAAACAAGGCCAACAGCGACTGCTCAGTTTGCACAGCAATCACAATCAACACCACACTGGGCGGAATAATCACCCCCAGCGTGCCGCCTACGGCCACCGCGCCAGCACTAAGCGCTGGGTCGTACGCATAGCGGCGCATCTCGGGCAAGGCAATCGTGCCCATGGTTGCCGCCGTGGCTGAGTTGGAGCCACAAATGGCAGAAAAACCAGCCGATGCGGCAATGGTTGTGCCCGCCAGTCCGCCGGGCAGCCGGCCAAACCAGGTGTATGCGGCTTGGTACAAGCGCTCGGTGGCGCCCGATCGGTAGGCAAACTGCCCCATCAACACAAACAACGGCACCACCGACAAGCCATACGATGAAAACTGCTCCCACACGTTGGTGGCCAGCAAATGGGTGGCAGCACCCACCGACAACAAATACGCGTTGCCCAACAGCCCACCCAAGAGCATGGCAAAACTGATAGGCATGCCCACGGCCATTAAGCCAAACAGCAGCACCAAACCCAGCAAGGCAACGGTGGAGTGCTCCATGCGCTTAAGCCTGGCTGCCGTTGGCGTTCACGCGCTGGGCCCCTGCCACAGCTGAGCAAGCGTTTGGCACACGTGAAGCAAAAGCACCAGGGTAAGCCCGGCGCAACCCAAACCCACCAGCATCACCCAGGGGTACACCGGGGCCAGCAGCGTTTCGGACAATGAGCCCGTGTTAAAGAGCGTCCAGGCGTATTGAAAAATAAATCGGCTAACAAACAAAAACAGCAGCATGGCGATCAGCTCCATCAGCCCACAGACCAGCAAAGCCGCCCTGCCACTGAGCCGGGACGACAACAACGTCATGGCCACATGGCCGCGGTGCAGTTGCACGTACCCCAGCGACAGCGCCATGGCCCCCGCACTGAGCCAACCAATGATCTCGTACGCCCCGGCCATGGGGCGGCCAAGCAGCCGCATACCAATGTCGGCCGAGACCACCAGCATCATCAGCAAAAGCAGCACGCCAGCCAACCAAGCCAGGGCTTGATTGGCCAGCGTCAGTGCGGCTTGTAGGGGCCGCATGGGCAAGCGTGTACCGCCAAGTTACTTGGCCGTTTGGTCGCGAAGCACCTGAACCCGCTGAATAAACTTTTCAGCCGGCAGCCCCTTGCCGCTCATCTCTTTAACCCAATCGCTCACCATGGGGGCAAGTTTGGCGTCCCACGCCTTGCGCTCGGTGGCTGATAACGACACCACCTTCAAGCCGTGGGTGTCTTTTGCCCACGTGAGCGCCGCGCCCACGTTTTGGTTGTCGTGGTAGTTGCCCGTCCAGGTGGGCATCTCGTTGGCAAGCTGGTCGATGACTTTCTGCACGTCAGCCGGCAATTTATCCCAGCGCTTGCGGTCCATCACCGCCGCAAAGGTCACCACCGCGGTGGGGTAGTCCGTCACAAACTTGAGCGACTCGGCCAAGCGAAAATCTTTAAGCACTTCACGCGAGGTCATGGTGCCTTGAATGACACCAGTTTGCACCGCTTGAGGCACCTCGGGCATGGGCATGCCAACCGGGGCCGCGCCCAAGCGCTTGAGTATCGGCACCCCAGTGCCTGCGGCACGCAGCTTCATGCCCGCCAAATCGGCGGCGCTGCCCACCGCCGTTTTTGACTGGATATAACCCGGCTCGGTGGTGAACATGGCGATCACCTTGTACGGCTTGTACTCCTGTGGATCAAATTCTTGCGTCACTTTCCAAAGCACCTGGCTGGCTTGGGTGGCGCTGGTAAAGCCCAGTGGCAGCGACATGCCCGAGGTTAAGGGAAAGCGCCCCGGGTCATACGAGGGTGCTCCCAGTCCAATGTCGGCCACACCTTTGGTCACACCGTCGTACATGTCGCGCGCGCCAAGCAAGGTGCTGCCGGGGAACAACTTAACCGCCACCTTGCCATTCGTTCGCTTGGCCAGTTGGTCGGCCCAATGCGCCATTTGTTTGCCCGGAAAGGTGCCAGCAGGGGCAAAAAAGGCGTATGTTAGGTTGACCTCGGCGGCTTGCACCGGCTTGTGAACCACCGAAACCGCCGAAACCATCAACGCCGCGGCGGCCGTGAACATCGCTGTCGAACGAATCATGAACCTTACTCCTAAAAAGAGGATTGACGCCTGAGCATAGCCGGCAAAACCCGAGCCAACAACAACCGGTAATGCTTTTTCTATTCCAACGGGTTATAGACTTATTTCAAACTGGGGGTAACCCTATGTGGCACCTTTAGCCAGCGTTGCCCGGCATTGCCCACGCCTCCAGCTTGCGCCGCGCCGCCTTGTACGTTGGCACTTCAACCCACAGGCCATCAACTTGGGCGCGGTCCAGCCCCGCGGCCCTAGCTTGTTCAAACCCCTCGACCACCCGCCTTAGGTGGCCCAGTTCCTCTGGCGTGGGCTCAATGGCCGCCCACGCGGCCGCGGCGTGCTCGGGCCGCACCAGGCTTTTGCACTGGTAGCCCAGCGCCAAAGCGTGCATGGTCTCAGCGCGCACGCCGTCCTCGCTGGCCCAGGTGTAGGGTGCATCAATTGGCTCCACACCACTGGCACGGCACAACAGCAAAAAGTGCCGGCGCGCGTGCTCCAATTCATCGCCCTGCGGCGTGCGCCCGGCCATGAGGTCGGCAGCCAAATCCTCCGCACCCAACAACGCGTAACGAATGCGCTGGCTGGCCGCAGCCATTTCGGTGATGCGAAGTACGCCCAACGCGGTCTCGCACACCGGCAAGATCGCCGTTTGCCCCACCGCCAAGCCCAGCGCACGCTCATGAACCGCCATGGCTTGGTCCAAACGCGCAATTGCCTGCGCGCTGCTGGCCATGGGGTAAGCAATCGCGTCCGGTGCATGCGGCATGGCGGCAGCCAAATCCTCGGGGCCGTCTTCATCCAGCGCATTGATTCGAATGGCAACGGCCTTGCCCCGCTGCCGCCAGCCTTGGCATATTTCACCGAGTCGACGCCGCACCTGCTGGCGCGCGGCCTGTGGTGTGAAATCCTCCAAGTCCAAAATCAGCGCCTGAGCGCACGACTCGGCCATGGCCTGCTGGTTGGCCGCGTCTGCGCCTCCACCAAATAACCAAAGGCGCAGCAAGGGAGACGTGGGGTCAGTCATGGTCCGGAGAGATGAATGCAGGTGAAGGCCAGCGGCTGATTGGGAGCAACAAGCCAAATTATGTCAAGAGTCCGGCCTTTGTGTCTTGTTGCGTCAAGAACCTTTTAGTCCTTGGGTAATGCTTGTATGCTTATCGCCCGCAAGGGCGGAGGTGTGCACGAACAAAGGAATGACTCATGGCAGCCATGCTTCAAGTTACCGCCACGGTTCCAACCGAGACGCGTCAAGCGTTTGACCACTGGTATCAAACCGAACATCTACCGGATGCCCAAAAGGCCTTTGGTGTTAAAACTGCCTTTCGCGGCTGGGACACCGTTGACCTAACCAAGCACCACGCGTTTTATCTGTTTGACTCCATCGAACAGGCCAATCAGGTTTTGACCGGAGACGCCTTGCAGACGTTAATCGCTGAATTTGATCGCGTCTGGCAAAGCCAAGTATCAAGACAACGTTCAATCATCAACATCACCCAAGACCTCACCGTGAAACCCATTCAAAGCTAGCGCTGGTGGTTGTCTGCCGCTTGCTGCGCTTGCCACGCCGGCAGGGAGAGCGGTGTCTGGCTCGTGAGTCGCTGATGCAACCACGTCAGGCTCAAGGGCAGAGGCGGCGGCACAAAGGGACGCTGGACGATGGTTGCGCGGGCTGTATCGCCGGCCGCCGGGTGCGAAATGTCGAAGGCAAACACGTACCCTGGCTCTTGCCCCATTCTTAAATCGGTCATGCGCCAAGTCGTCCCATCCCCCTTTAAGCAAAAAAAGCCGTTAGACAATTTGGCCAACTCCGCCACTTCATGACTGGTGCGTGCTTGTTCGTAGACGCTGGCCGGGCAGGCGTAAGCCACCCAACGTGGTTTAACTTGTTTGTCAAACAGCGAGACCCACCCCTCGTAGTAGCCCGCGGCATCCACCGCCACCACGCGCCACAGCACGGTGTTAAAGGGCGACGGCGTGGCCAGCAGCTTGACGTGCGCATTGGGCACCTGCGGCTTGACTTGGCGCAGCACCCACTGCTGCGCGGCGAATGACCATACCAGGTACAAGCTGCTCAAACCGAGTCCCAGCCACAAAAACGCGGTACCCATTGGGCCAGCCCAGCGCCAAACGCCGGCCAAACCAAGCAGCAACGGCAGGGTGTACAACGGGTCAATGATGAATACGCTACCAACGCCAACCGAAGCATCAGAGAACGGCAGCCACAAACGCGTGCCGTAGACCGTCATCGCATCCAACAACGCGTGGGTGGTCCAGGCCAACATCATCGCCAAAGACCACAAAGCGATTGCCCGGGTTTTTTCGCCGCGCACGGCAGCAGGCGCGCGCTTGGCAACCGCCCAGTAAGCGGCTCCTCCCAACCCAACAGCCAGGGCCACCTGATAGAACAAGGCGTGGCTATGGGCCCGATGCTGGGTCATGTTCAACACGGGGTTACCGTGGTCGATCAACACATCTAAGTCTGGGGCTGTGCCCATGGCCGCCCCCCACAAGGCCGATTGCCACACGGGCGCGCGTTGGCGCAACACCGCCACGCTAACTGCCGCACCCAGCGCCGCTTGCGTGAGCGAGTCCATGCCGTCAACCCCTTAGCGCAAACGCTTCATTGTGCGTCGTCGCTTGCTGCCGGTGGTGGCCCGATTGCATCGAACTTGGCCTTCATGGTGGCGTTGCCGCGGATGAGCCGCTTGATGGTGACTTCTTGCGCCTTGTCGTTGGCCAAGCGCAGGTTATTCACCGACTTCAGTAAGGCGTCTTTGGTGGCTTGCAAGTGCTTCATGGACTTATCAATTTCGTCAATGGCTTGCACAAACTGGCGCGAAGCCAAATCGTAATTACGGGCAAAGCCGGTTTTAAACGACTCAAGTTGATCCTCAAAGCGGGTCACGTCAATGTTTTGCGACTTCACCAACGCCAGTTCGGTTTTGTATTGCATGGCGCCCATGGCCGCGTTGCGTAACAGCGTGATGATAGGAATAAAAAACTGCGGCCGAATCACATACATTTTGGGGTAACGGTGCGAAACATCAACAATGCCGCCGTTGTACAGTTCGTTGTCGGGCTCAAGCGTAGAGACCAACACGGCGTACTCGCAGTTTTTCTCGTTCCGGTCTTTGTCTAACTCCTTAAAAAACGATTCGTTTTTGTGCTTAACCCCGCCGCCTTCGCTCTCGTTTTTCATCTCAAACATGATCGAGACAATTTCTTGACCCGCCTCATCGTTGTCGCGAAAAATGTAGTCGCCCTTGCTGCCGCTGCTCGCGTCGTTGTCTTTTTCAAAGTACGCCCGCGTAAATGCTGTGGCTCGCAGCCGGTTGAATTCAATCTCGCAGTGCTGCTCCAGCGTCTCACCCACCATTTTGGTGGACAGTTTGGCGCGCCAATCCTTCAGCCGGTCAATGGTCTCCTCACGGTCTTTGATTTGTGTCTCGTACTTATCGCGCAGCGCCTGCTCGGCCAGTTGTTTGGCGATGTCGCCGGCCTGCAGCTTGGCTTGCAGGGTTTGAATTTGCGCATCTTTTTCGGCGGCGGCTTGTTGGCTTTGCACCAACAGGTTGGCCTGCATCAGCTCACGCTCGACCCGGGCTTGGTGCTGTGCTTGCTCCAGCCGGTGCGCCAGTGTGTCACGCTCTTTGGCCATGTCCGCCACCGCTTGGCTCACCGCCAGCTGTTGCGCCACATCCCCCGATTGCAGTTCCGCCTGCAAGGCTTGTATTTGTCTGTCTTTGTCGGCGGCAGCCTGTTGCAGCTCGCTGGCCAGTTGCGCCTTGACCAGTCCCACCGCGGCGTGTTTTTCAGCTTCTGCCAGCCTTAGCCGCTCATGAACTTGTTTCTCCAACTCCTGGTCTCGCACCTGCATCAGCAACTGGGCATAACCCGCCTCGTCTACCTGAAAGGCTTTGTGACAATGTGGACACACCACCTCACTCATTGGCGTTTCTCCCCCGAACACACATCCACCCACTCCCCTTGCGTGATTGCCGCCAACAACTGCGGCGACATGCGCACCCCATTATGGGTGCCACCGGCAGCGGGTACCACCTCGTCATAAGCCAGCAACGATTGGTCAAGGTAAATCGGCAACGGGGTGGCCAAACCAAACGGGCACACCCCGCCCACGGGGTGGCCGGTTAGCGCAACCACGTCGTCGTGCGGTAGCATTTTGCCGCGCCCCAACACCTGCTTAAATTTGCCGTTGTCCACC
>JALRBF010000236.1 GCA_023262365.1 Burkholderiaceae bacterium | reverse complement strand
AACCCCCAAGGCCTGAGCGCGCTGGCCGCGGCCTGGCGCATGCTGCGGCTGCTGGGCCACGTGGTGCATGGCCTGGTGCAGCTGTACACCGTATTTGCCAAGGCACCGCCCGAGGTGCAGTCCAACATGGTGCGCGATTGGTCGCAACGCATGCTCGCCAGTTTGGGCGTTTCGCTGCACGCCCAGCCCATGCCGCAGTGGCCGCAAGGGCAAGGCGTGTTGGTTGTTATCAATCACGTTTCGTGGTTGGACATTTTGGTGCTCAACGCCGTGAGCCCGCTGCAGTTTGTAGCCAAAGACGACATTCAGCGCTGGCCGTTGATTGGCCGCTTGGTAGCCGCCTCGGGCACCTTGTTTATTCGGCGACGCTCAGCCCGCGACGCCCTGCGCGTGGTGCACACCATGGCGCAGGCCTTGCGCGACCGGGCCCGCGTGGCGGTGTTTCCCGAAGGCACCACCAGCGACGGCCATGCCGTGCTGCCGTTTCACGGCAACTTGCTGCAAGCCGCGCTCGACGCCAACGCGCCCGTGATGCCGGTGGGGCTTGGCTACTGGCAACCCCACGGCACGCAGCGCAGCGCCGCGGTACGCTACATTGACGACGACACCTTACTTGGCTCGATTTGGCTTACGCTGCGCCGAGGGCCAGTGCAGGTGCGCGTGGCCTATGGTGCCTGCCAATCGGGGCAGGGGCTCAGCCGTCGCCAATGGGCCCAGGTGCTGCAGGCCAACGTGCAGCAACTTACCGAGTACACCGTATGACCGCATACAGTTGGAACCCCCTCATCGTTGCCCACACCGCCGCTGTCTTGGTGGCGTTGGGCTTGGGCACCTGGCTGCTGATGCAGCGCAAAGGCACGGTGTCACACCGTTGGCTCGGGCGCCTATGGATAGGGCTGATGGCGGTGGTGGCGTCGTCGTCGTTTTGGATCATGCGCGACGGCTACAGCTGGATCCACGGCCTGTCGGTGTTTACGCTTATCACCTTAGTGAGCGGCTGGTGGCTGGCGCGCCGCCGGCGCATTGCGCTGCATCGGCGCAACATGTTGGGGCTGTACTTTGGTGCGCTGGTGGTCACTGGTTTGTTTACCTTGCTGCCCAACCGCCTGATCGGCCAAGCCGCGGTGAACGACTGGAACGCGCTGATGGCCACGTTAAACTGACGCAAGTGCCGCCATAGTTCAACGGATAGAACGAGCGCCTCCTAAGCGCTAGATACAGGTTCGATTCCTGTTGGTGGTACCACCTTCAGGGAACCATATGTCAGCACACCACGGGCACAACCCCCACCACCAGGGTGACCACCATCACCACCAAGTGGATGCGGCTACCCCACGCCGTGCGCTGTGGTGGGTGCTTGGGCTCAACGGCGGCATGGCCGTGGTGGAGGGCGTGGCGGGCTGGTGGTTTGCCTCGCAGTCGCTCAAAGCCGACGCGCTGGATTTTGCCGCCGACGCCATCACTTACGGCGTGACGCTGCTGGCCCTGGGCCTGTCGCTTCGCACCCAAGCCTGGGTGGCGCTGATCAAAGGGCTCACCCTGGGCGTCTCGGCCTTGGCGGTGCTTTTGCTGGCGGTGTATCGCCTGTGGGTGCCGGCCACGCCGCTGGGGCAAGGCATGGTGTGGGTGGGGTTGGCGGCGCTGGCGGCCAACCTCGCCAGTGTGGCCTTGTTGGCCGCGTACGCCAACAACAACCTTAACCTGCGCTCGGTCTGGCTGTGCACGCCCAACGACGGCATTGGCAACGTGGCCGTGTTGGTCTCGGGCGCACTGGTGTGGTGGTTGCAGGCCCCCTGGCCCGATTTGCTGGTGGCGTTGGGGCTGGCGGGCTTGTTTGCCCACTCGTGCGGCCGCATTGTGCGCGAGGCCAAACGCGCCCTAGCCTAAGCCGCTGGCGTGTCCGCTGGGTGCCAACCCGCCGGCGTGGGTTTGGCGCAAAATCGTGGCATCGTTTGCTCCCATTGCCCGCCCACATGACGTCGCTGCAAGATACCTACTGGCCGCCCTACGTGCCAAGGCGCTTTCGTGCGCCCCGCACGCCGCTGATTGACAACCTCATGACCAGCGCGCGTCGCTACCCAGACAAAACCGCGCTGGCTTTTTTGCAGCAAAAAACCACATACGCCGACCTACTGCATCAGGTGGAGCGCTTTGCCGCGTATTTGCAGCAACTGGGCGTGGCCCGTGGTGACCGCGTGCTGTTGCTGATGCAAAACTGCCCGCAACTGGTGGTGGCGCACTTTGGCATACTGCGCGCCGACGCCGTGGTGGTGCCCATTAACCCCATGAACCGCGCGCAAGAGCTGCAGCATTACATTGCCGACGCACAAGCTCACGTGGCGGTGGTGGCTGAGGACTTGGCTGACGAGCTTGCCCAGGCCAGCGCCGCGCTGGCGCCCGAGCAGCGGCTGCGCCAGGTCATCACCGCGCGCTATGCCGACGCCGCAGGCGACCTTAACGACGCCGCTGTGCCCGTGCCCCAAGCCTGGCGCGATTGGTTTGCCGCGCCCCCCACCTCCGCGCACTGGGGCACCACCCAAGTCCACGCCTGGCCGCAAGCCATGGCCTGTGCGCACGCGCCCACCGCGGTACAAAACGGCCCCGACGACCTTGCCATCTTGCCCTACACCAGCGGCACCACCGGTTTGCCCAAAGGTTGCATGCACCCGCAACGCACCGTGATGTACAACGCCCACGCCATGGGGCTGTGGATGTACCAAACCCCCGAGAGCGTGCAGCTGGTGGCCGTGCCCATGTTTCACATTACCGGCTTGGTGATTGGTATGCACGCGGTTATTGCCGCTGGGGCCAGCATGGTCATCATGCCGCGCTGGGACCGCGACTACGCCGGCGCGGCCATTGCCCACTGGGGCGTGACGCATTGGCTGAACATACCCACCATGGTGATGGACTTGCTGGCCAGCCCACAGGCGGCCACTTATTCGCTTAGCAGCTTGCAGTACATTGGTGGCGGCGGGGCTGCCATGCCCCAAGCGGTGGCGCAGCGCCTGCTCGAGCAATACGGCTTGCGCTACGCCGAAGCCTACGGCCTGACCGAAACCTGTGCCCCCTCGCATAGCAACCCGGCCCACGCCACGCGCCAGCAGTGCCTGGGCGTGCCTTACATGGACGCGCAAGCCATTGTGGTTGACCCCGACACCCTGCAGCCCGTGGCCCCGGGCGAGCCTGGCGAAATTTTGATTCAAGGCCCCATGGTGTTTAACGGGTACTGGCGCAACCCCCAAGCCACCGACAAAGCGTTTGCCCACGTCAATGGGCAACGCTACTTTCGCAGCGGCGACTTGGGGCGGGTTGACGAGCAAGGCTTTTTTTACATGACCGACCGCCTCAAGCGCATGATCAACGCCAGTGGCTACAAAGTGTGGCCGGCCGAGGTGGAGGCCATGATGTTCAAGCACCCGGCGATTGCCGAGGCCTGCATCATCAGCGCGCCCGACGCCTACCGCGGCGAAACCGTTCAAGCCGTGGTGGTGCTTAGGCAAGACGCGCAAGTCACCGAGGCCGACCTCATCGCCTGGTGCCGTGAGCAAATGGCCGCGTACAAGGTGCCGCGTCGCGTTCAGATGATCGACGCGCTGCCCAAAAGTGGCAGTGGCAAGGTGATGTGGCGCTTGCTGCAAGAGCAGGCATGGGCGCAGGTTAAGTAAGTGGTTCGTTATATCGGCTTGGTGATGAGGCCGCGCCAACTCATGATTTAAATGTATGGCGTACCCCCTAGTGCAGCGTTCGGGATAACCCTATCATCACGCCCGGCCGCAGAGGGTCGAGGCTTGGCTCAAGTTGAGCCACACCGCGACGTACTTGGCTCGCACCGGCGGGTTTGAGGGGCCAGCCGGGGCGCGTAACTTACCTCAACATGGAAATGGGAAAAAAGATGAAAGTGGTCCTTTGGAGCACATTGATGTTGGCAACGGTATTGGCCGCTTGTGGCCAGCAGGCAGCCGAGACGGCGGCCCCCGCAGCGGCTCCGGCTGCCGCTGCACCTGCCATGGCACCCGCACCTGCGGCCGAGCCCAAGGCGCAGGAAGGCGATGGCGCGCAAGCCAAGCCGGACGAAGCCAAAAAACAATAAGACTGAGCCCTAGGCGTCAGCCTGGCCGCAGCTTGGTGCTGCGGCTTTTTTTTGCGTTAAGGGGAAGGGCCGCTTAAAGGGCAGGGCCGGTGCTGCCGGCGTCATGGTCGGGGTGAGAGGATTCGAACCTCCGGCCTCTACGTCCCGAACGTAGCGCTCTACCAGGCTAAGCTACACCCCGCGTGTGGCCACCAAACGGCAAATTCTAGCAGCGCCGGTGCGCGTTAGCTCGCGCGCTGCAGCAACTCGTGCGTTAGCGCCTGCATGGCCTGGGTGTAGGCGTTGTGCGGCAGCGCGCGCAGCGCATCTTGCGCCACTTGCGCCTCGGCCTGCGCTAGGCCCATGGCCGCGTGCAGGCCGCCGCTGTCAAGAATCATGGCCAGCAGCCGTGGCAGCTGCGACACGTCGCCCTCTCGCACGGCGCGCTCGAGCAGGTCGCGCTCGCTGGGCGCCACGCGCT
>JALRBF010000195.1 GCA_023262365.1 Burkholderiaceae bacterium | reverse complement strand
AGGCATGCCCCGGCGCTCGGCCCAGTTACCCACAGCGTCAAAGTCAATGTTAAGCATCACGCAGACGCGGTCGCGGCCGTCGCCAAAGGCCACGGCTTCTTTGATGACCGGAAAAAATTTGAGCTTGTTCTCGATGTACTTGGGGGCAAACATCGCGCCGTCATGCACGCCGCCGACGATGCGCCCCACGTCTTTGACGCGGTCGATGATTTTTAAGTGGCCGTCGGCGTCCAAAAAGCCCGCGTCGCTGGTGTGGTACCAGCCATCGGCGGTGAGCACCTCGGCCGTGGCCTCGGGGTTTTTGTAGTAGGCCTTGAGCAAGCCCGGGCTTTTGACCAATATCTCGCCGCTGTCGCTGAGTTTAATCTCCACGCCCTCGCACGGCACGCCCACGGTGTCGGGTTTGGCCTGGTGATCGGGTTGCAAGCACACAAACACGGCGGTCTCGGTGGAGCCGTAAAGTTGTTTGAGGTTGATGCCTATGCTGCGGTAAAAGGTGAACAAGTCCGGGCCAATGGCCTCGCCAGCGGTGTAGGCCACACGCAGGCGGCTAAAGCCTAGCGTGTTGCGCAGCGGGCCAAACATAAGCACATTGCCCAGTGCGTAGAGCAAGTTGTCAAACAAGCCGGTTGGTTCACGATCCATTTTGCGTGTGCCCACGCGCTTGGCCACCGACATAAAGTACTTGAACAGCCCGCGCTTGATGGCGCTGGCGTCTTCCATGCGAATCATCACGCTGGTGAGCAGGCCCTCAAACACGCGCGGTGGCGCAAAGTAATACGTGGGGCCAACCTCGCGCAAGTCAATTTGTACCGTGCTGGCCGACTCGGGGCAATTCACCACATAGCCCGTGGCCAGCCACTGCGCAAAACTGAAGATGTTTTGCCCAATCCAAGCCGGTGGTAAGTAGGCCAATACCTCGTCGTCGTGGGTCAGGTGGTCAAAGGCGCTGCCCACCCGCGCCCGGTCGAGCAAGGTGAAGTGGGTGTGCACCACCCCTTTGGGGTTGCCGGTGGTGCCTGAGGTAAAAAACATGGCGGCCACGTCGTCGGGCTGTACGGTTTGCATGACTTGGCGCACCGCCTCAGGCGCCGAAGCCAGCGCGGCGCGGCCTTGGTCTTGTAGGTGGTCCAGTGAAGCCAGCCCGGGGGCGTCGTAATGACGCAGGCCGCGCGGGTCGTGGTACAAAATGTGCGCCAGCGTGGGTACTTGCTCACGCACCTCAAGCATTTTGTCCACCTGCTCTTGGTCTTCCACAATGGCCACTTTCACGTCGGCGTTTTGTATGGGAAACACGCATTCGGCGGCGGCGGCGTCTTGGTACAGCGGCACGGCGATGCCGCCTAGGGCCTGAATGGCCAGCATGGCCGCGTACAGGCGGGGACGGTTGGCGCCAATCACCACCACGTGGTCACCCCGTTGCACGCCTAGGCCTTGCAGCCCGGCGGCCAGCGTCATCATTTGCGTCTCAAGCATTTGCCAGGTGGTGACTTGCCAAATGCCGAACTCTTTTTCACGCATGGCTGGCGCGTGGGGTCGTTGGGCGCTGTGCGTGCACACCAAAGAGGGGAATGTCTGATCCATGGGGTTGACCGCCGTAAAAAAAGCCTGCTGATCGGGGATTGGGGATACTAGGGGCAGAGTTTGACGTAAAGTTGTCTTTTCAACGACAATCTAGGGCAAACACTCCTAGGAATAACCCTTTGTCTGTCCCTCCAGTGGCGTACGCCAGTGCCTTTCACCTGCGCGCCCGCCCGGTGCGGGTGGCCGAGGCGCAGCAGGTGGGCTGGCTGCACGATGTCAGCCCCGGTCACCGTGAGCGTGCCGTGGCCGACATGCGGGTGGTGGAGTTGGCGCCGGGCGAACGGGTGGTACGGGTGGGCCGGCAGGCCACTCACTGGCTGGGGTTGGCCGATGGCTTGCTTAAGATGAGCAGCGAGCGGGCCACGGGCGGCGGCATCACCTTCACCGGTATTGCCCCGGGGGGCTGGTTTGGCGAGGGCACCGTGCTCAAACGCGAGGTGTTTCGATACAACATTCAAGCCTTGCGCCCCAGCGTGGTGCTGGCCTTGCCTAGCGAGACGTTTCACTGGCTGCTGGACCATTCGTTGGCATTCAACCGGTTCATCATGCTGCAGCTTAACGAGCGGTTGGCGCAGTTCATTGGCGCACGCGAAATTGACCGGCTGGGTAACCCCGACTTGCGCGTGGCGCGTAACCTGGCGGCCTTGTGCAACCCGGCGTTGTTTCCGGGCGTGGGCGACGTGCTGCGCATCACGCAACAAGAATTGGCGTATTTGGTGGGGTTGTCGCGCCAGCGCGTCAACCAGGCCCTGCGCGCGCTACAGGCGCAAGGGTGGGTGCAGGTGGAGTACGGGGGCTTGCGCGTGTTGCAGCGCCAGGCCCTGCGCGAGGGGCAACTATGAATCCCATCGGCGCGGCTGGCGTGCGACTGAACAAGCTCATGGCCGAGCGCGGGCTATGCTCGCGGCGCGAGGCCGACGCCTGGATTGAGGCCGGCTGGGTGCGGGTGGATGGGGCACCGGCCACCATGGGTCAGCGGTTTTTGCCCGACGTGCACATTGCCATTGACCCACGAGCGCGCGCCGAATCGGCCGCGCGGCTCACCGTGCTGTTGCACAAGCCCATGGGCTACGTCAGCGGTACCCCCGAGGACGGCCATCAGCCCGCCGTGGCCCTGGTAACAGCCGAGCGTCGCTGGCGCGGCGACACCAGCGGCGTGGCCGTGCGAGCGGCCGACCGCCGGGGCTTGGCCCCTGCCGGGCGCTTGGACGCCGACTCCACCGGCCTGCTGGTGCTCACCCAAGATGGCCGCGTGGCGCGGCGCTTGGTGGGTGACCAAGGCGAGGTGGAGAAGGAATACCTGGTGCGCGTCACGTGCACCCACCAAGGCCAAGTGATTCACCAAGGCGTGCGGGCGCGGGTGCCCGCCCAGACGCTGGCGCGTTTGCGTCATGGCCTGGCACTGGACGGACAGGCGTTGCGCCCCGCCGAGGTGGCGTGGCAAAACGATGAGCAGTTGCGCTTCGTTTTGCGTCAAGGAAAAAAACGCCAAATCCGCCGCATGTGCGAAGCCGTGGGGCTGCGGGTGGTGGGGCTTAAACGGGTGCGCATTGGCCAGGTGCACCTAGGCCAGCTGCCACCGGGGCAGTGGCGTGTGCTGGGCCCAAACGAAGCGTTTTAGCCGGGCTTGATATCGTTGCCGGCGCCCCCATGTAGCCGGTTTGTGTTGTTTTTATAGTTTGAATTGCCCATGACCACTGACACCTCATCCGCCTCTGACCCGTCCACCAAGCAAGCCCATGCCTTTCAGGCCGAAGTCGCGCAGTTGCTGCACTTGGTCACGCACGCGTTGTACTCCAACCCTGAAATCTTTTTGCGCGAGCTGGTCTCCAACGCCTCGGACGCATGCGACAAACTGCGCTTTGAAGCGCTTGACAACAGCGCCTTGTACGAAGACGCTCCCGAGCTGGGCATTAAGGTGGACGTGGACAAAGACGCGCGCACCGTGACCATCACCGACAACGGCATCGGCCTATCGGCTCAAGAAGCCATTGACAACTTGGGTACCATTGCCAAAAGTGGCACGCGCGACTTCATGTCGCGTCTAAGCGGCGACAAACAAAAAGACGCCCAACTCATCGGACAGTTTGGCGTGGGGTTTTATTCGGGTTTTATTGTGGCCGAGCGCATGACCGTGACCAGTCGCCGTGCGGGACTGCCGCCCGAACAAGGTGTGCGCTGGAGCAGCACCGGCAGCGGCGATTTTGAGGTCGAGCCCATCACCCAAGCTGCGCGCGGTACGCAAGTGACCTTGCACCTGCGTGAGGACGCTGGCGACTACCTTGAGCCCGCACGCCTCAAAACCATTATTCGCAAGTACTCCGACCACATCAGCCTGCCCATTGCCATGCCCAAATACGAATGGGACAGCGAGCAAAGCGCCATGGTGCGGCAAGACGAATGGGAAACCGTCAACAGCGCCAGCGCGTTGTGGACGCGACCGCGCAAAGACATCACCGATGCGCAATACCAAGATTTTTACAAGCAGCTGAGCTACGACAGCGAAAACCCGCTGCACTGGAGCCACAACCGGGTAGAAGGCAGCACCGAATACACCCAGCTGCTGTACATTCCCGCGCGTGCACCCTACGACCTGTGGCAGCGCGACCACCAAAGCGGGCTTAAGCTCTACGTCAAGCGGGTCTTCATCATGGACCAGGCCGACAGCCTGTTGCCCAGCTACTTGCGCTTTGTCAAGGGCGTCATCGACAGCGCGGATTTGCCGCTCAATGTCAGCCGCGAGCTGCTGCAAGAAAGCCGCGACGTCAAAAGCATACGCGAGGGCAACACGCGCCGGGTCCTGAGCATGCTTGAAGACCTGGCCAAGCGCGAAGCGCCCGACGATACCTACGCCACGTTTTACGCCGAATTTGGCGCCGTGCTCAAAGAAGGCTTGGGCGAAGACTTTGCCAACCGTGACCGGCTAGCCGGCTTGCTGCGCTTTGCCTCAACCCAGTCCGACGCCTGTAGCGTGAGCTTGGCCGCCTACAACCCGTACTCCTACCAGAAGGGATCGGTCTGGCCGCACGACAACAGCCTGATCGCGCTGGGCTGCAAGCGCTACGGCTTCGCGCGGGAGGCAGCCTCCATCGCGCGCGACATCAGCGAGGCGGCGAGCCATTTCCAG
>JALRBF010000191.1 GCA_023262365.1 Burkholderiaceae bacterium | reverse complement strand
AAACCGCGCCGGCAAAACCAAACGGAACGGCACTCAGGGAGTAGGCGGTCACCTTGTACAGCGTGGTGTTGATGCCAATGTAATTGCCCTTGCTCTTGGACATTTTGTCCACGCCATCGGTGCCCTCGAGCAGCGGCATGGTGAGCACGCACTGCGGCTCTTGACCGTATTCTTGCTGCAGGTGCCGGCCCATGAGCAAGTTAAATTTTTGGTCGGTCCCGCCAAGCTCCAAGTCGGCTTTGAGTGCCACCGAGTCGTAGCCCTGCATCAGCGGGTACAAAAACTCGTGCACGCTGATGCTCTGCCCACCATGAAAGCGCTTGTGAAAATCGTCGCGCTCCATCATGCGCGCCACGGTGTAGCGCGAGGCCAATTCAATCATGCCACGCGCCCCCAAGGGGTCACTCCACTCACTGTTGTAACGAATTTCGGTTCGGGCGGGGTCAAGCACCTTGCTGGCTTGCTCGTAATAGGTTTGGGCATTGGCCTGAATTTGCTCGGCTGTCAGCGCCGGGCGCGTGGTGTTGCGCCCCGAGGGGTCACCGATCATGCTGGTGAAGTCGCCAATCAAAAAAATCACCTGATGCCCCAAGTCTTGCAACTGGCGCATTTTGTTAAGCACCACCGTGTGACCCAAATGAATATCGGGCGCGGTGGGGTCCAGCCCCAGCTTAATGCGCAGCGGCTCACCTGTGCTGGCGCTACGCTGCAACTTACGCACCCATTCGGGTTCGGGCAGCAATTCATCCACGCCGCGGCGTGTCACCGCCAGGGCGTGCGCAATGGCGGAGTCAAGCGGCGCAGGTGCCGATGGCGGATCGTCATTCATGGGGTAAGGGTGACTTGTATACTTTGGTTCATTGTAGTGGTCGGGGGCACGACCACCCTTGCCCTCATGCCATCCACCACCTCCACACTCACCTTGGGTTTGATGTCCGGCACCTCGCTCGACGGGGTAGACGCCGTGCTGCTGTCGTGCGGCCACGCACAGCTGCAATGCCTGGCCCACCTGCACCAACCGTTTGCGCCCGCGCTGCGCCACGCCCTGGATGCGCTGAACCAACCGGGCGAGAACGAATTGCACCGCGCGGCACTGGCCGGCAACGCCTTGGCCGAATGCCTGGCGCAGGCGGTGCACCAACTGTTGCAGCGCACCCACACCACGCCCGCCCAAGTCGCCGCCATTGGCGCGCATGGGCAAACCGTGCGCCACCAGCCCGGCCTACACGACGGGGTGGGCTACACGTGGCAGGTGCTGCAGCCGGCGCGTTTGGCCGAGCTCACCGGCATTGACGTGATTGCCGACTGGCGCGCCGCCGACATCGCCGCCGGCGGCCAAGGTGCGCCGCTGGTGCCGCCCTTTCACCGGCTGGCGTTTGGGGCAACCAACCAGGCGCTGCTGGTGCTCAACGTGGGGGGCTTTGCTAACCTTAGCGTGCTGCGCGCCAACGGCTCGGTAAGCGGCTTTGACACCGGCCCAGGCAACACCCTCATGGACGCCTGGTGCCAGCGACACCGCGGCCAAGCGTACGACGCCAATGGCCAATGGGCCGCCAGCGGCCAATTGCAGCATGACTTGTTGGCGCGCTTACTGGCCGACCCGTTTTTTGCCCAGCAGGGCCCCAAAAGCACCGGCCGTGACCACTTCAACCTGCCATGGTTGCAGCAGCATCTGGCGGCCTTGGCCGAGTCTCCGTCAGCGGTTGATGTGCAAGCCACCTTACTTGCGCTCACGGCGCGCAGCGTGGCGCAGGCCATTACACGCCAAGCCATGCCCGGCACGCCGGTGGTGGTCTGTGGTGGGGGGGCACTCAACCACGCCTTGCTCGCGGCGCTGGCGCAGGCCTTACCCGGTCACAATGTGCACACCTCACACGCGCATGGGCTGGCGCCCACCGCGGTCGAAGCGGCAGCCTTTGCCTGGCTGGCGCATCGCCATGTATTGGGTCTGCCGGGTAATCAACCCGAAGTTACGGGCGCCAAAGGCCTCCGCGTGCTGGGCGCACGCTACCCCGCGCCGCGCTAAACGCCAAAGCTTGAGCCGCAGCCGCAAGTGGTGGTGGCGTTGGGGTTTTTAATCACAAACTGGGCGCCCTGTAAGTCTTCTTTGTAATCAATTTCGGCGCCTACGAGGTACTGGTAGCTCATGGCGTCGATGAGCAGCGACACCCCGTTTTTCTCCATCACGGTGTCGTCATCGTTCACGATTTCGTCAAACGTGAATCCGTACTGAAAGCCCGAACACCCGCCGCCTTGCACAAACACCCGCAGCTTCAGGTCGGGGTTGCCCTCTTCGGCAATCAAGTCCGCCACCTTAATGGCCGCCGAGTCGGTGAACACCAACGGGGCGTCGTCAATGGCGGGGCTGTCTTGGGCAATGTCGGCGCTCATGGCACACTCCTGTTGATACCTGAGTGAAATGCTACAGCATTTTGGCCGTGGCCGCTTGCTTAACCACCAGAGGCCAGCTTGAGCGCAGGTTTTTCTTCGGCCTTGGGCATGGGGCGCAGCTGGCCGGCCACCATGGCACCTAAATGCAATTCAATGGCGCGGTAGTACACGTCGCCCTCGATTTTGGCTTTGGCTTGCAGCTCGAGCATGGTGTTGGCGGTAACGGGGCCGACCACCTCGCCGTTGATGATCACGTGATCGGCCGAGACTTCGCCCTCCACTCGGGCGTTGTCGCCCACCACCAACACGCTGGGCTTGCCCTCGTTGGCAATCACATTGCCCTTGACCTCGCCGTCCACTCGCAGCCCTTCGTCAAAGTACATTGCCCCCTGAACGCGGGTGCCACTGGCCACCAAACTTTTAATTAATGGGGTTTTACCCTTGCTCATTGCAACCCTTTATGACTCAAAAACGAAGGTCTGGGTGCCACGCAACGACTTGCCCTGCCAGAGCTTCACCACCACCGACTGTACCGTAACCTGCGCGGGCACGGCCACCAAACCTTCTAGTCGTACGTATTGCACCAGACTGAAGGGGCGACGCTCAACCGCAGCCGGCATGCTCCATGGTTTGCCGGCTTTTTTTCCTACCAGCACCACCTCCAACTCGCCCGACGCCGCCGACGGGTTACGCGCGGTTTGCATCAGCAGCACCTGCCACCGCAACTGGGCCTGCCCCAGTCGCTCGGCAAACACCGAGCGCACCTGCACCCCACCGCTGCGGCCCGAGGTGGGAATCAGCCGTTCGAAAAAGTCCAAATCGGCCCGCAACTCCTGGTTTTCGGTCTCTAGCCGACGAATTTGCGCCACCAAGTGGTCTTGCTCGGCGGCAAAGGCCACAGCCTGGCTTTTGGCGGTACTGATTTCGGTTTTGGCCTGCTCCAACGCTTGCGCCTGTGCCACCGATAGCTCTCGCAGACGAGCCACCTCGGCTTGGAGATTCATCTCCAAACCCGCAATTGCTTTGCCCTGCTGAAACGCCCACCACGCCATGGCGCCAGCCATGGCCAGCACACCCAGCGCCAACGCCCAGCGCAAGGGCCAAGCCAAGGCGGGGGCCACGTCCACACGTGGCGTGCCAATACCCAATTGACGCTTGAATCGTCGCCAACGCATGGTGCGGCGAGCCGGGCCACCCGACGGTGGCCCAAGCCCTAAACGGCTTAGCGTTTGCTGAACTGCTTGCGGCGGCGTGCCGAACGCAGACCAACCTTTTTACGCTCCACCTCACGCGCGTCGCGCGTGACGTAACCCGCCTGAGACAACGCTGGCTTGAGGTCGGCGTTGTAGTCAATCAGCGCGCGGGTGATGCCGTGGCGTACCGCGCCGGCTTGGCCCGATTCGCCACCACCGCGCACGTTGACCTGCACGTCAAACGCGTCGGCCATTTCGGTCAGCACCAAGGGCTGGCGCGCGATCATGATGGAGGTTTGGCGACCAAAAAAATCGTCAATTGCCTTACCGTTGACGGTGATTTTGCCGCTGCCTTTTTTTAGCAACACGCGCGCCACGCTTGACTTGCGGCGGCCGGTGCCGTGGTTCCAATTGCCTATCATGCGATGGCTCCTTAAATGTCGAGCGCTTGGGGCAGCTGCGCGGCGTGCGGATGCTCCGCGCCGGCATACACCTTGAGCTTTTTGATCATGGCGTAGCCCAGCGGCCCTTTGGGCAGCATGCCTTTGACGGCTTTTTCGAGCGCACGACCCGGATGCTTGGCCTGCATGTCACGAAAACTGGTGCCATAAATGCCCCCCGGGTACCCGGTGTGGCGGTAATAAATTTTGTCGTTGGCTTTGTTGCCGGTGATGCGCAGCTTGTCGGCATTGACGACGACGATGTAGTCTCCGGTGTCAACGTGAGGCGTGTAAATGGCCTTGTGCTTGCCGCGCAAACGGCGGGCTGCTTCGCTGGCAACCCGTCCGAGCACCTTGTCGGTGGCGTCAATCACAAACCACCCATGCGTCACGTCAGCGGGTTTGGCGCTAAACGTTTTCATGATGTTTCCTTGTGGTTTGATGGTTGCCTTTCGGCCTTGCTCCAGGCATCCATCTGTTGCGGACCTCTGGTGCGACCTTCGCCGGGGGCGGTCACGCGCATGGGGGGCTGGGCGGCTGTGTGTGCCATTTGTGCCGTTTGTGCTTTTCCCCTGCGCTTGATGCCATTGCCTCAAGCAAACTACCCTTGGCAACCAAAACGTTTTAAGGGTAGCCCGCCATTGTAACCCGGTTCGGGTAGGTCAGCCAAGACCGGTTACCATCCCTACCCCATGCACAGCTACCGCCACCTTTTTCACGCCGGCAACCACGCCGATGTGCTCAAACACATGGTCTGGCTGGCGGTGCTGCGCCATGCCACCCGTAAGCCCGGCGGCTTGAGCGTGATCGACAGCCACGCCGGCGCCGCGATGTACCGCCCCAGCGCCGAGGGCGAGGCCAGCGGCGGCATTTTGCGGCTGCACGCCCAAACCGACTGGCCCGCCCTGGTTCAAGACTACCTGCACACGGTGAGTCAGCTGGCCAAGCCTGGCAGCGGCCAGTACCCGGGCTCGCCGGCGTTGTCGCTGGCCCTGCTGCGGCCCGTGGACACGCTGCATTTGTTTGAGACCCATCCCAGCGACGGCAGCGCGCTGCAGCGCTGGGCGGCAACGCAGACCACACCGCTGAGCCCACGGGTTTACCGCAGCAATGGCTTTGCCTCGGCGCGCAGCCTGTGGCCAGCGCCCGGCAAGCGCGGGGTGGCGCTGGTTGACCCCAGCTACGAAGTCAAATCCGACTACGCGGCCGCCGCGGAATGGGTGGGCGACGCGCTGCAACGCCAAGCCACCGCGGTGGCCGTGGTGTGGGTACCCTTGGTGGCCCGGGCCGAGGCGCATCGCTTGCCGCGTCAATTGCAGGCCATGGCCAAACGCGCCCAGCGCCCCTGGCTGCAGGCCATGCTGCAAACCCGTGGCGGCACGGACCACGCCCCCGGCGGCGGCCTGGCTGGCAGCTGGGTATGGGTGCTTAACCCACCGCATGGCCTGGCCGGCCAATTGCGTCAGGCACTACCCCGCCTGCACCAGGCGCTGGGCCAAGACCGCCACGCCCGCTGGGACGTGGTCACCAATTCCCCGAAAACCGTTTAAAAATTAACCGACCAATCGGTCGGGTTTGTGTGTATACTCGAGCTGTGCCGCTGCATTTCACAGGAGAGGAGACAGGCATGTACACCCAAGCCATGGATACCGCGCCCATCGAAGCGGGCCAACCCGCCGCCAATGCGCAGGCGCAACAACGCTTTGACCACGTGATTGATAGCCTAGGCTACATTGAGCCGCAAGACTGGATGCCCGAGGCCTACCGCAAAACGCTGGTGCGACAAATTTCGCAACACGCCCACTCTGAAGTGGTGGGTATGCAACCCGAGGGCAACTGGGTCTCGCGCGCGCCGTCTCTCAAGCGTAAGGCCATCTTGCTGGCCAAAGTGCAAGACGAAGGCGGCCATGCCCTGTACCTTTACAGCGCCGCCGAAACCTTGGGCACCACCCGAGACGATATGCTGGAGGCGCTGCATAC
>JALRBF010000204.1 GCA_023262365.1 Burkholderiaceae bacterium | reverse complement strand
CGGCTGGCGATTTCTGCATCTTCGAAAAACATCTCGTAGAAATCGCCCATCCGGTAGAACAGGATGGAATCGGGGTTCGCCGCCTTGATCTCGATATACTGCGCCATCATCGGCGTGACACGGTCCGGGGCCGCTGCCGGCTTTGATACCGCACGCTGCTTCCCCGCAGGCGCTGCGGCTGCCTGCGGCGACGGCTGATCAGTGGCGGGCTCAGTCGACGACATGGCCCCATCCATAGCAAAGCCGGCGGGCCAATGCACGGGCACGAGACCGGCCAAGGGAGCGTCATCCACCGGGAAGTCCGGCCAACGCCACATACGCCCCGTGCAAATCGGCTATTGGCTTGTCCGCCACCGAAACGCTTGGCATATTCACTGACAAATGCCGCAATATGCGGTCCCGCCGGGATACGACCGGCAACAATGAGGAAACGAGCCATATGCCGATCGAAATCAGACCGTTAAGCACGTCCATGGGCGCCGAAGTGCTGGGTGCGGACTTCTCAAAACCGGTCAGTAACGAGGACTTCGCCTCCATCCTTCAGGCCTTCTACGACTACCAGGTGCTTGCCATCCGCGACCAGAACCTGTCGCCGGCGGACCAGATCGCCTTTTCCGAGCGTTTCGGCACACTGGAGGACCAGCTCAACTCCCGTTACATCCTGCCGGAAGAACCGAAGATCCTCGTCCTGTCGAACGACGTCAAGCCTGATGGAACACCGGTCGGTCTGATCGACGCAGGCGATTTCTGGCACACCGATTCATCGCACCGGCCCCTGCCCTCGATGGCAACGATCCTCTACTCCCTGAAAAACCCCGACGAAGGCGGCGATACCGGTTTTGCCAATATGTATGCTGCCTATGAAGCGCTGCCGCAGTCGATGAAGGATAGTCTCGATGGTCGAAGGGCAGTTCAGGCTGTCAGCAAGTTCAAGAACAAGCGGGTCGTCGCATCAGAACGGCGGCCAGATGCGACGGAAAAATACACCGAACAGATGGCGATCCCGGACGCCTTGCATCCGGCCATTCGCACCCATCCGGTAACGGGACGCAAGGCCCTTTATGTATCGCAGCGCTTCACCATCGGCCTCGAAGGCATGAGCGAAGCGGAGGCCGATCCGATCCTCGACTTCCTATTCGAACACCAGACGAAGGCGGATTTCGTCTATTACCACCACTGGCAGGACAACGATCTGGTGATGTGGGACAACCGTTGCGTCATTCACCGGGCGACCGGCGGCTATACCTATCCGGATGTGCGGCTCATGCACCGGACCGTCATTGCCGGCGATGCACCGTATTGACGACGGAAAAATCGGAAGGCGAGCGAAAGCAGTGCGGCGTTGCCGTCTGGCCGGGGCGTGCTATGGTAAAAAACCAGTAACCGCGTAACGAGTGCAAGAATGTCTGAGGATACGTCCAATCGTCCCGGCCGCCGGGCCATTACCGACCAGGAAGCACTGGATTTCCATGTGCGCGGCCGGCCCGGCAAGATCGAAATCATATCTTCCAAGCCAATGGCGACGCAGCGCGATCTTTCGCTGGCCTATTCGCCCGGCGTTGCCGTACCGGTCCTCGAGATTGCAAAGGACCCGCAGACGGCTTTCGACTATACCTCGCGCGGCAATATCGTTGCGGTCATCACCAACGGTTCGGCCATTCTCGGCCTGGGCAACCTCGGCGCGCTGGCGTCCAAGCCGGTGATGGGGAACGTGAGCCCAAGGCTTAGACGCGCCACGGCCGCGGCCAAGACCAGCGTCCAGAGCAGCCGCGGCGACGGGGCCATGCCACCGCCGACCCACGCCATGTTCATAGTGACAGGCGCCGGAACACGCGCTCAGGGATGGCGCGCACCACGGCCATGATGCCAGCCCAAAACCACGGCGTGTAACGTTGGGTGCGGCCTTGATCGATGGCACGCACGATGTCGCGCGCCACGCCCTCGGGGGCAGCGAACAAGGCGTTTTTGTCGATGTCCGCGGTCATGGGGGTATCCACCCAACCGGGCTTGATGGTGAGCACCGTCACGCCATGGCGGTACAGACGCTGACGCAAACCCTGCAGATAAGTGGCCAAGCCGCTTTTGGCCGCACCGTAGGCGTAGTTGCTGGCACGGCCTCGGTCACCGGCCACCGAGCCAATGGCAGCCAAGGTGCCACGCCCTTGCGCTTGCAGCCTGTTGGCCCACCACGCCAAGTGGCCCAGCGGTGCAACCAAATTGGTGTGCAAGCTGGCCTCAAGCGCGGCCCAGTCGTGGTTCACGGTGTCGGCCTGCGGCAACACGCCATAAGCCAGCAGCACCGCATCCACGGCGGGCGCATCGGCCAACGCCGCGTCCAAGGCTTGTTGCCAGTGGGGCACGTCGTTGAGGTCGTGCGCCATGTGGTCAACTTGCGCGGCGCCGCGTAAGCGGCAGTCTTGCGCCAACGCTTGCAACACGCTGGGGTTGCGCCCCAGCAACAACAACCGATCGCCACGCGAGGCCCACAACCGAGCGGCGTGCTGCGCCATGGCCGAGGTGGCCCCAATGATGACAACGAACTTCATGCCAGCCCCAAACGCCGCGATTGATGCGATGCGAATCGCCCCACGGCATGATACTTGGCACGCACGGCCTCAAAGGCCTCCCACTGCGGGTACCCTTGGCGAAAATGGCGCGCGCTCAGGCGCGCGTCTTTGGTTAGGTATACCCGGCCGCCGGCATTGTGCACCCAGTCGTCCAAGGTGTTCATGAGGGCAAGAGCAGCCTCGCTGGCGGCAAAATCCAACGCCAAGGTGTAGCCGGCCATCGGAAACGACAGCGGGTGCGCGTTGGCCGGGCCAAACGCCTTGAGCACGGCCAACAACGGCGGCACCCGAGCCTCTTGTATGGCCTGCAACACGCGGCGCAACACGGCGGCTGCGCCCTCGGGGGGCACCACAAACTGGTACTGATAAAACCCGCGCCGACCGTACAAGCGGTTCCACTGCGCCAGCGCGTCGAGTGGGTAAAAGTAAGGAATCAGGTCTTGCACCCCAGCCCCGGGGCGGGCCCGGGCGTAAGTCCAGGCATTGAACGCGCGCAGCAGCGGCGCCCCCAACAGCGCCGGCGGCATGTCAAAGGGCACCGTCCAGGTGCGCGGCGCACGCCACTGCAGCGGCCCAGTGGCAGCGTGTTCGCCCACCATCAACACGCCGCGCCCCAGGCGCGGGGCGGGACTCCAGGCGTCCAGCCACGCCACCGAATACGTGGCGTGCGCGTGCACGGCAAAGGCCTCAAGCAGCGCCTCAAGGTGTGGCGCGCGATGCTGCGTGACCTGCATTTGAGACGACGCCACCGGCTGCAACTGCAACCGCACCGATTCGATGATGCCGGTTAAGCCCATGCCGCCGCAGGTGGCGGCAAACAAATCGGCGTGTGCGGTGGGCGAGGCGGTGACGCGTTCGCCGTTGCCCAAACACATGTCCAGAGCCAACACGTGCTGCCCCAGGGTGCCGTGCAGGTGGTGGTTTTTGCCGTGCACGTCACTGGCCACCGCACCACCCACGGTAACAAAGCGCGAGCCCGGGGTGACCGGCAAAAACCAGCCTTGCGGCACCACAAAGGCCAACAGGGCGTCCAAGCTCAAGCCAGCAGCGCAGGCCAATACACCCGTGGTGGGGTCCCAACTTTGTAACCAATCTAGGCCTTGCATGGCAACTACGTGGTCGGCCACGGCGCTGTCGCCGTAACTGCGGCCCAACCCGCGCGCAATGAGGCCATGCGGCAGCTGCGCCAACGCCGCCAGCGCCTGCCCGTCACGCGCCACGTGCGTGTGCACGGGGCGTGGGTTCACGCGTCCCCAGCCGCTGCACGGCGTCATGCCGGTTGCTCCTTGGGCCAGTCAACAAACACATACCGCTTGTCGAGTTGGTACTTAATAAAGTAGCCAAACGTCAGGCCAATGGCCCCGCCCAGGTAGCGCATGGCGTGGGTTTGAAACCACCAATGAAACGCCGCCTCGATGCCCCAAAAAATCAAAGTGGTTAGCACCCCCAGCAGGCTGTAAAACACAAACAGTCGCCCGTCGTGCGCCAAGTCGCGGGCGCGGTAGGCAAATATCCAACGCTTTTCGGCCACGTACTTCAGCGGCAAACCCGCGGCCGTACCCGCCAACACCGACAACACCACCGCCTCGGGGCCGGTGTACCACGCCACCCACATCATTTGCACCAGCAAATTGACCGCCGTGGCCAGCAGCGCAATCAGGGCGTAGCGCCACACAATAACGGCGGGGTGCCACCCTACCTGGCCCATAGCACCAGCCCCAACACCAGCGCACCCACCAACCAACTGACGCGGTCGCGCAAGGCAAACAACACCGGGTCTTGCTGCAACTGCCGCCGATGCGCGCAGCGCCACACCCGCGCCACCCAATACAACAACAGCGGCGCGGCCCACGCCACCACCGCCGGCTGGCGGTACAAGGCCATGGTGTGCGGGTCGCGGCTGTACAGCGCCAGCACCAACACCGCCACCATGCCGCTGGCCACCCCCAGGGCAAGCACCATGGCGCCGTCGTCAGCGCCGTAGCCGCGCCCGGGCACCTCGGCCTGGCTGGGCGGCATGTCGCGCAGTTCGCTGTAGCGCTTGGCCATGGCCAAACTAAAAAACAAAAACATGGCAAACAGCAAAAACCAATACGACATGGGTACGCCAACGAGCCACGCCCCCGCCACCATGCGCCATGTGTAAAGCGCCGCCAGCGTGATGCCGTCGGCCAACGGCACGGCCTTGAGCCCAAAGCTGTACGCCAAGGTTGCCACCGCGTACACCACCAAGGCGGCCTGAAACGCCGCGGGCAAGCCATGGGTCAGCGCCGCGGCAAGCAACAACAGCCCCGGCACCACCAG
>JALRBF010000059.1 GCA_023262365.1 Burkholderiaceae bacterium | reverse complement strand
GGGTTTGGTTCACGGCATTGACCGCTTGCACCACGACGGGGATGCCTGCGAACTGGCCATGCACGTCGGTGCTGGCCAAAAACTTTTCGCCCGCCCCCACCTCGCCTTTTTTGAACTTGATGGCCTTGGCGCGCAACATGGTGTGGGGGAAATCCAGGTTCCATTCGTGGGGCGGCACATACGGGCACTTGGTGAGGTAACACAGGTCGCACAAGTAGCACTGGTCCACCACCTTCCAGTAGTCCTTTTTGTCCACGCCGTCCACTTCCATGGTCTTGCTCTCGTCCACCAGGTCAAACAGCGTGGGAAAGGCGTTGCACAAGCTCACACAACGGCGGCACCCGTGGCAGATGTCAAAAATCCGCTCCAGCTCGGTCAGACAAGCCTGCTCGTCGTAAAACGTGGGGTCTTGCCATCCCAGCGGGTGGCGGGTTGGGGCCTCCAGGTTCCCTTCGCGTGACATACAAACTCCTATTTTTTTGTGATGGGGGTGCCGCGTGCGCGTGCCGCTGCGCTCAGGGAGGGGCACTGGCTTGACCAGCGCCCAACCCTCAACGCATCAAAGCGTATCAGTCCACCAGCTCGGCCAGGGCCTTGGCGTAGCGGTTGGCGTGCGAGCGCTCGGCCTTGGCCAAGGTCTCAAACCAATCGGCGATCTCGTCAAAGCCTTCTTCGCGCGCGGTCTTGGCCATGCCCGGGTACATGTCGGTGTACTCGTGGGTTTCGCCAGCCACTGCGGCCTCTAGGTTTTGGCGGGTCGCGCCAATGGGCAGGCCCGTGGCGGGGTCGCCAGCGGCTTCCAAAAACTCCAGGTGGCCGTGGGCGTGACCGGTCTCGCCCTCAGCGGTCGAGCGAAACAGCGCGGCCACGTCGTTTTGACCTTCCACGTCCGCCTTGTTTGCGAAGTACAGGTAGCGGCGGTTGGCCTGGGATTCGCCCGCAAAGGCTTCCTTGAGGCACTGCTCGGTCTTCGAGCCTTTCAAATTTGCCATGGTTCTCTCCAAAACAGTTAGAACAAACGCGCCCGCCTAACCCAGTGGGTCAGCAGAGCACGGAGTGAACGATAGGGCCCGGCGCCCCCGCCGTCCAATTGGTTGTTGCAATGCCAGCCATAGAAGATTTGTATCAAAACCAAAACACCGATAAACAAAGGCTTTGCGGCCAGTTCGACTTTCGCCGACGGCTTAATTACCCTTTGGTACCAAGGGTTATCCCGTAAATCAACACGTCAACCAGCGGCGCAAGGCTTGCCCTTGAGGCAAGTTTGCGTTACGATAGAGTGAATCTGTTACGCATTGTGGAATTATCATGACTGCAGCCAACCCCACCGCGGCCCTCACCCGCACCGACCCACCCTTGCCACTGCCCGTGCCTGTGCACCAACTGCACCACGTGGCCTACCGCGCCCGCGACGCCGAAGAAACCCGGCACTTTTACGAAGACATTTTGGGGCTGCCGCTTTACCACATCATTCAGAGCGACTACGTGCCGAGCACGGGCGAGTATTGCCCGTACACCCACTTTTTCTTTCGTCTGCAAGACGGCTCGTTCATCGCCTTTTTTGACCTGGGCGACGACGAAGCCGCCCAGCCCTCGCCCAACACCCCGGCATGGGTACAGCACATCGCGTTTCGCGTGACGTCGGTGCAAGCCCTAGAGGACATGAAGGCGCGCCTACAAGCGCATGACATTGAGGTGCTGGGCGTGGTAGATCACCACATTTTCAAAAGCATTTACTTCTTCGACCCCAATGGCGTGCGGCTTGAGCTCTCGGCTCAGCTGGCAGACGAATTTGTGATGCTGCAAGAAAGCACCGTGGCGCACCAGCGCCTCAACGACTGGACC
>JALRBF010000186.1 GCA_023262365.1 Burkholderiaceae bacterium | reverse complement strand
AGCATGGGCGGCACGGCCTTTGGCGGAGACGAGGCGGCCGACTTTTTTGCTGAACACGGCCTAAGTGACCCCGAAGACATTGCCAAGGTTCGCGCCCGGCGCAACCATTACTCGGGCCTGGTGCCCAAAGTGCCTGGCCAGCACCACCCGCTGCACAACGGCACCGTGCTGCGCATCGGGCAAGACGACTGGCATTGCATCAGCGGCTACGGCCACGCCCCCGAGCACATGGCCCTGCACTGCCCTGCCCGTGGCCTGTTCATCAGCGGCGACATGCTGCTGCCGCGCATCTCAACCAACATCAGCGTGTACGTCTCCGACCCCGAAAGCGACCCACTGGGCGCCTTCATGGCCTCGCTGGACGTGATGCACCAACTGCCGGCCAACACCCTGGTGCTGCCCTCGCACGGACGGCCCTTTGGCGGGCCAAGCACCCCACACGGCTGCGTGCAAGAGCGCATCGCCCAGCTCAAGCACCACCACCAGCAACGACTCGACGAAATCGAAGCCGCCTGCCGGCAAAGCGCACTCAACGGTTACCAAGCGCTGGGCTTACTCTTTAAACGCAAGCTCGACTTACACCAAACCACGTTTGCCATGGGCGAATCGATTGCCCACCTCAACCATTTGTGGCACACCGGTCGCGCCACACGCAAGCGCAATGCCCAGGGCGTGTGGATGTTCGGCGCGGCCTAACGCCAAGCCAACAAACGCCGCTCGAGCTGCCCAATCAAACTCGCCACCATCAGGCCAGTAAGCGACAAAATCACCACGCCGGCAATTAACTGGTCAATCGCAAACAGCGAGCCTGCCATGAGAATGTAGGCACCGACCCCATATTCGGCGCCAATCATCTCCGCGGCCACCAGCAACACCATGGCAATCGAGGCCGATATCCGCATGCCCGACAACACGGTGGGCATGGCCCCCGGCACAATCACCTCGCGCACAATGCGCGCATAGGGCACATTAAACGACTGCGCCATGCGCACCACATTGCGTGGCACCGAATCCACGCCGCCAATGGTGGCAATAACGGTGGGGAAAAACGTACCAAACGCAATCGTGGCCAACTTGGAGCCCTCGCCAATCCCAAACCACACCACAAACAGCGGCAACAAGGCAATTTTGGGAATCGGAAACAACGCAGAGACCAGCGGGTAAAGCCCAGCACGCGGCAGCGACCACAAACCAATCATCAACCCCACCAGCACCCCGGCCAGGGTGCCAGCCACCCAGCCGCCCACCAGCCTGAGCATGCTGATGCTCCAGTGTTTCCACAGCATGCCCGTGGTCACCAAATCCTCAAGCGCACGTACCACCTCGGTGGGCGCGGGCAGCGCAATGTTGCTGATGACGCCGCTGCGGCACCCCCACTCCCACAACACCACCAGCACCACAAACGTGCCAAGGGCCACGCCCTTAATGGGGCGGTGCGCAAACCCCCCGCCGCGAAAAGGCACCCGATACGAGGACTCAGCCATGCCGAATTTCCCTATCTGCCTCAGCAGCCTGATCGCGCATTTGGCTCCAAATATCCTGGCGCACCGACTCCAACCAGCCCGCGTGTTCGCTGCGCTGCTCGAGCGGAATATCAATCGGCGTGACCGAGCTCACGCGCCCCGGGCGTCCGCTAAGCAACACAATGCGATGCCCCAAGCGCGTGGCCTCAGCCAAATT
>JALRBF010000146.1 GCA_023262365.1 Burkholderiaceae bacterium | reverse complement strand
GTAACAGGTATTGAATCAACACAAACAGGGGCATGGGACAATCCGGTAGGTGGAGCAGCGCGCGCCACGCCTAAACCATATAACGCTCAAATTGTAAAAGCCCACGCTCAAGTACCAAGTCCATGACCCATACCGCTGCGGCGCCACTTTTGGTGGTCGATCAATTGCTTAAACGTTACCAAGGCGTGGCTGTGGTTGATGGCCTGAGTTTTTCGTTGGCCGCTGGCGAATGCCTGGGCGTGTTGGGTCCCAACGGCGCGGGCAAAACCACCACGCTGCGCATGTGTTTGGGCCACACCATGGCCGATGCCGGTAGCGTCAGCTACCACCTCAATGGTGCAGCGCAGGCGCTGACCATGCCGCGCGATGCCTCAGCCATCAAAGCCTCGCTGGGGGTGGTGAGCCAGTTTGACGCGCTTGATCCAGACTTTACCTGCGAAGAAAACGTAACGGTGTTTGGTCGCTACTTTGGCCTGCACGGCGCGGCACTTACGGCCAAGGCGCGCGAGTTGCTGGATTTTGCGGTGTTGTCCTCACGCGCCACGGCCAAGCCCAGCGAGCTCTCGGGCGGCATGAAGCGACGCCTAAGCCTGGCCCGGGCACTGGTTAACGACCCGCAGCTGTTGCTGCTGGACGAGCCCACCACCGGCCTGGACCCACAGGCCAGGCACCTGATGTGGGAGCGATTGCAGCAACTGATGCAGGGCGGCAAGTCGATTTTGCTCACCACCCACTTTATGGATGAGGCCGAGCGCCTGTGCCACCGGCTGATCATTGTGGACCACGGCAAAAAGATTGCCGAGGGCACACCCCGCGCCTTGATTGACCAACACATTGAGCCCGAGGTGGTGGAACTGTTTGGCCAAGGCGCCCGCGCCCATGGGCCATGCCAGGGGCTGGCGCAGCGCATTGAAACCAGCGGCGAGACGGTGTTCATGTACACCCACGATGCGGCCCCGCTACTGCACGCGCTGCAGCAACACGCCCCCGGGGTGCGCACCTTGCACCGGCCCGCCAACCTTGAAGACTTGTTTCTCAAGCTCACCGGCCGCCAGATTCGGGAGGGTGCCTAAATGCGTTCGCACAACCCCAGCCCGTGGCGCTTGCCCGCGCCCAGTGGGTCATGGCCGGCGGTGCTGGCGCGTAACTTTTTGGTTTGGCGCAAGCTGGCCATTCCCAGTTTGGTGGGCAACATCGCCGAGCCGCTTATTTGGCTCGTGGCCTTTGGCTACGGCATGGGCTCGCTGGTGGGGCAAGTGGTCTACAACGGCCAGCCGGTGCCTTACCTGCTGTTTTTGGCCAGCGGCAGCGTGTGCATGAGTGCCATGAACGCGGCCACGTTTGAGGCCTTGTACTCGGCGTTTTCGCGCATGCATGTGCAAAAAACCTGGGACGGCATACTCAACGCCCCGGTCAACCTGGATGCGGTGGTGTTGGCCGAAATGCTGTGGGCGGCGTTTAAGTCGCTGTTTGCCGTTACCTCCATCTTGCTGGTGATGTTGGCCCTAGGCATCAGTCACAGCCCCAAGCTGCTGCTGGCGTGGCCCATTTTGTTTGCCACGGGCGTCACGTTTTCGTGCTTGGCGCTTATCTTTAACGCCTTGGCCAAGGGCTACGACTTTTTTACCTACTACTTCACGCTGTTTCTCACACCCATGATGTTTTTGAGCGGCGTGTTTTTTCCGCTCGACAGCATGCCCGCCTGGGTGGCAACGCTGGCGCAAGGCTTGCCGCTGACGCACGCCGTGGCGCTGGTACGGCCGCTGTTTATGGATCAGTGGCCCAGCCAACCTCTGCTGCACCTAACCGTGCTTGGCCTAACCGCCGCGGTGGCCTTTTGGCTGGCGCTGGCCTTAACGCGGCGGCGCTTTGCCCGCTAGTGAATGGGGGCGTGACGCGCGGCGAGTTCGGGCACGTCAAAGGTTTGCAGCAACGCTTGCAGCCGCTGCGCGGCCGAACGCTTGGGCTTGCCGGTGCGGGTGGCAACAATCAGCTCGTTTTTGATGGCGTGCTCCCAACCAACCAATTCGGTCACGGTAACCTGGTACCCACTGGCTTCAAGCCGAAGGCACCGCAACACATTGGTGAGCTGCGCGCCCAACTCGCGTGTGTGCAGCGGATGGCGCCATAGCTCGGCCAGTGGGGTACGCGCCAAATTCAGCGCCTTGCGTTGGCGCCACACAGCGGCCATCTCGGCCTGGCAACACGGCACCAGCGCCACGTGCTGCGCTTGGCGCGAGAGCGCAAAATCCAGCGCCTCGTCGGTGGCGGTGTCGCAAGCGTGCAAAGCCGTCACCACGTCCGGACGCTCGGGCAAACGACGGTCGGCCAGCGCCTGTTGCACCGTGCCTTGCACCAGGTGCATGCGGTCAAATCCCATTTGCTCGGCCAAGCCCTGGGCGCGGCTCACCAGCTCGGGCCTGGCCTCAACCCCCCACACCGAACCCGCTGCGGCTGGGCGCAACACCCAGTCGTACAGCATAAAACCCAAATACGACTTGCCCGCGCCGTGGTCCACCACCTGCACGTCACCACGCGCGGCCAGCGCCTGCTGCAGCCACGGCTCGATAAACTGCACCAAGTGGTTGACTTGCTTGAGCTTGCGCCGACTGTCTTGGTTGAGGCGCCCGTCACGCGTGAGAATGTGCAACGCCTGCAGCAGCACCGTGGACTGGCCTGGGCGCAGGTCCAGGTCCAGCCCGTCGGCGGCTTGGCGCACCACGCCTTAGGCTGCCAGCAAGCGGTGCACCCGCTGCACGTAAGCCGCGGGGTTGGCGGGCAAGGCGCCTTCGGCCAGCATGGCTTGGTCAAACAGCACCTGCGCCCACTCGTCAAAGTCGGCCTCGGCCTGCGCCAGGCGCTTGAGCATGGGGTGCTCGGTGTTGACTTCAAGAATGGGCTTCACCTCGGGTGCTTGCTGCCCCACTTGCTTGAGCAGACGCGCCAGCTGGGTCGAGGTCTCGCCATCTTCCACCACCAAACACGCCGGGCTGTCAACCAAGCGCGAGGTGGTGCGCACATCTTTGGCCTGCGCTTTAAGGGCCTCGCGCAATTTCTCGAGCACGGGCTTAAACGCCTCGGCGGCTTGCTCAGCGGCTTGTTTTTCGGCCTCGTCTTGCAACTTGCCCAAGTCCACCGCGCCCTTGGCCACGCTTTGCAGCGCCGTACCATCGAATTCGGGCAAATAAGACAAGGCCCACTCGTCCACCCGGTCGGTCATGAGCAGCACCTCAATGCCTTTTTTGCGGAACACCTCAAGCTGCGGGCTGTGCTTGGCGGCTTCGAGGTTGTCGGCCGTGATGTAGTAGATGGCTTCTTGGCCCTCTTTCATGCGCGCTTTGTAGGCGGCTAGGCTGACGCTGCATGCGTCGGACTGGGTTGAGGCAAAGCGCAGCAAGCCGGCTAGCCGGTCACGGTT
>JALRBF010000086.1 GCA_023262365.1 Burkholderiaceae bacterium | reverse complement strand
CAAGCTGGCCAGCACGGGCATCCACCAATCGGCCCCAGCTTGAACAAATACAAAGCCAAAAACGGCACCCAGGGGCACATAGCCTAGGGCGACGGGCACCGACAGCGTGAGCGCTGGGAGCAATGAACGGATGGCGTGGGGGGAGCGAGGAGGAATCACGGGTGCTAGCATGGTGCCACAACAACGCAACAACGCATGAAGCAGGGAGAAAAATGTCAGAGACCACCGTCTTTTGTGCGCGCCAGGTGCTTACCATGGACGCGAATATGCCCCAGGCCACGCATGTGGCGGTGCGCGATGGGCGAATTTTGGCCGTGGGTGACGCCAGCTGCGCCGACCCCTGGGGTGGTGGGCAGCTCGATACCCGTTTTGCCGATGCCGTGATTGCCCCGGGCTTTGTGGAGGGCCACGCCCACTTGATGGAAGGTGGGCTGTGGCGCTACACCTACGTGGGTTTTATGGACAGGCTGGACCCGCAGGGGCAGCGCTGGCCCGGTGTTACCCGCAACGAGGAGGTGATTGCGCGCTTGCGCGAGGTCGCCACACACGAGCCCACCATCGGGTGGGGCTTTGACCCCATTTTTATTTCTCAGGCACGGCTTAACCGTGACATGCTCGATCAGGTATCGACTGAGCGGCCGGTGGCGGTGTTGTTCTCTAGCCTACACCTGATGGTGTGCAACACGGCCGCACTGCGCAGCGCCGGGTACCTTGAGGCCGGTGACGTGGAGGGCCTGATGCGTGATGCGCAAGGCCGCCCTACGGGGGAGTTGCGCGAAATGGCGGCCATGTTTCCGGTGTTGCGCCGTTTGGGGGTTGACTTTAGGCGGCTCGCCGCTGGCCCCGAGGTGTTGCGCGCCTATGGCGCCTCGGCGCGCCGCGCCGGGGTAACCACCGCCACCGATTTGTTTAGCTCGCTCACGGTGCAAGATGTGGACGCCACACTTGAGGTGGTGCAGGCGTCAGATTTTCCGATTCGGTTGGTGCCCGCGGTGGGCGTGGTAGACGGTGACCCCGTGGCAATTGCCCGTGACATGGCGCAGATGCGCCAGCGCTCCACCAGCAAGCTGCGCATGGGGGCGGTTAAGCTCATGACGGATGGCTCGATTCAGGGCTTTTCGGCGCGCTTGCAATGGCCGGGCTACCTTGGCGGGGTGCCTAACGGCATGTGGAACACGCCGCCCGAGGTGCTGCGTGGGCTAATTGCAGGCTTTCACGCCAGCGGTACGCCCATGCACATTCACGTCAACGGTAACGAGGCTTCGGCTGTCACGCTTGAGGCGTTGGCCCACGCCATGGCCGGGCCTGGCCCGCGCGACCATCGGCACACGCTGCAACACGGCCAGCTGATGGACGAGGCGCAGTTTAGACGTGCCGCCGCACTGGGTGTGGGGGTGAATTTGTTTGCCAACCATATTTACTATTTTGGTGATCAGCACGTGGCCCACACCGTGGGTTTGGAGCGGGCGCAGCGCATGAACGCATGCCGCAGCGCCTTAGAGGCCGGGGTGAATTTGGCGATACATTCCGACGCCCCGGTGACCCCACTGGCGCCGCTGTTTACCGCGTGGTGCGCGGTGCAGCGGCAAACCGCCTCGGGCCGGGTGTTGGGCCAAGCGCAGGCCATTACGCCCGCGCAGGCGCTGCGCGCCATTACGCTAGGGGCAGCTTGGTCACTGAACATGGACCATGAGGTAGGCAGCATTGAGGTGGGCAAACGCGCAGACATGGTGGTGCTACAAGACAACCCGCTGACGGTGCCGCCTAGTGCCATCAAAGACATTGCGGTACGGGCCACGGTGCTAGGCGGGCAGGTGTTTGAGGCAGGCGCATGACACCGGTGCCGCTGCTGGTGGTGGGTGGGTTTTTGGGCGCGGGCAAAACCACACTCATTGGCCACTTGCTGCAGCACAACCAGGGTATGCGACTGCTGGTACTGGTTAACGACTTTGGCGCCATCAACATCGACGCCCAGCGTATTGCCCAGGCCGGCGCCCAGACGATTGCGTTGACCAACGGCTGCGTGTGCTGCGCCATGACTGGCGACTTGTACTACGCCGTGGGCGATGCGCTGGCGCGCCAGCCCCGCCCCGATGCCATTGTGATTGAGGCCAGCGGCGTGGCCGAACCCGGGCGTATTGCCGCGGTGGCGCTGGCCGAGCCCGATTTAAGCTACGCCGGGGTGGTCACCATGGCTGACGCGCAGGGCTTACCCGACTTGCTGCGCAACTCGCAGTTGCGTGAGCAAGTGCAGCGCCAACTGCAGCAGGCCGATTTGATTGCGCTTAGCCGCACCGACGTGGTGGACGCCGCCCCCGTGCAGCGCACGCTGGCCCAACTGACGCCGGCCCCGGTGGTGGCGGCCCCGCACGGTCAGCTCGATGTGCTGCCGCTGCTGCACGCGCTGGACGTGGCCCCGCCCAGCGCGCACGCCATGGCCGAGCCGGCGCACGGCAGTGTGTTTGCGCAGTGGACGGCGCAATGCGCCCAAGCCCTGCCCGCGAAGGCGGTGGACGCGTGGCTGGCCAACTTGCCGCCCAGCGTGCTGCGGCTTAAGGGCTGGGTAACCGATGACCACGGCACGCGCGAGGTGCAGCGCGTGGGCCAGCGGCTGGTGCAGCGGCGCGTTGACGCGCGCAGCGGCTCGCAGCTGGTGGCCATTGGCTTGGCGGCTCAGGGTTTTGATGCCGCGGCGATGCAAAGCGCCTGGATGGCGTGCGCGGCGGCTTGCCCCCAGACGCGGTAGGTGCTCGGGCCGGGGTGAAAGCCGTCGCTGGCCAACGCGTGTGCGTCTGCCACATGCGGCACGGCAAGCGGCGAGGCGGGCAGGCCCCAAGCCGGTAGCGCCTGCTCGAGGCATTGGTTAAGGTGCTGGGCGCGCCAACCCAGCATGGCGCGCAGGGGCTGGGGCAGCGCGGCAAAGGCGTGCATGGGCGGCACTTGGGTAAGCAGCACGTGCTGGGCGCCCCACGCGGTGGTAAGTGTGTGCAACAGCGCGTGCTGTTGTTGCAGCCACGTGCGGGTGCGCACCATGGCGGTGACGTCGTTTACCCCCAGCGAGACCAGCGCCACGTCTACCGGTTGCGGGCGCTGGCGCTGCAGTTGGACCAGGGCGTCGGCGGTGGTGGTGCCGGTGCGGGCCATGAGTTGCCATTGCACGTGGTGGGTGTGGGGCAGCGACCGCAGCAAGCAGCCGCTCAAGGCCTCGTGTTGGGTGGACACGCCCACGCCTGCAGCGGCCGAGTCGCCCAATATGAGCAGGCGCAGCACGGGGCCTTGGCCTTGCTGACCGTGGCGCGGGCCGGTGGGCTCGGGCAGGCGCGGCGTGACGCGGCGGGTGTGGCGCCCCTGCGCCAGCAACAGCGGCGCCAGCCCCACCAACAGAGTACGCCATAGCCAATTGGGTAGCGGGCGGGGCGCGGGGGTCATGCCAATTGGGTGCGACGCCACCACGCCGAAAAGCTGCGCGCCATGGGCTGCACGGGGGCAAACAGCGCGGGCGGCTCAATCACGCGCAAACGCGGGGCCCCGGCATGCGCCAGCAAGGCCTGACGGATGGCCGTAATGGCCGCACGCATGTGGCCGTTGGCCACCACGCTAACCTCGCTGGCTTGGGCTAACGCCTGCGCCAGGTCGGCCACATGCGGCACCCACCAGCAGGCGGTGGTGTGCGGCTGCATGGCGTGGTGTATCCAGTGCCAGCGGCGCGCGTGCCAGGGGTGAGCGTGGTGCCACGCGGCCATGGCCACGCCAATACGGCACGAGGCGTGCGGGTCAAGCTGGCCCACCGCCCACGGGTGCAGCAGCTGCACGCGCTGGCCCCGCAGCGGCGGCGCGCTGGGGGCTTGCCAGTTCAGCTCGGGCGGGGGTTGCGTGACCACGTGGTCCGGGGTGGCATTCGCCGCTGGCGTGGGCCCGCACGGCAGTGCCGGGCGCTGGCCGGTGGCCAACTGTTGCCAGTCGGGGTAGCTTAAATCAATGGCGCTGCCGCGACTGTGCCAGGCTGGCGGAGCAAACTGGGCCACGTTGTCGGCGTTAAACACATACGGTTTGCTGCTAAAGGTACCCGCTACCCATTGCCAGCTTAGGTGGTTGCTGGCCAAGTCGCCGTCCAGCAGCAAGCTGTGCATCCAGCGCGCGCCGGTGTGCCAGTGCACGCGTCGCCCGTGTACCACGTAGCTGGCTAGCCAAAGCCGGGCGTGGTTGTGCAGCAAACCTGTGGTGTGCAGGGTGTGCACGGCGTGGTCAATGGCGGTCACGCCGGTGCAGCCTGCGGCGATGTCCGCCGGCATGGTGGTGGCGTAGGCGGCCTCGGGCAGCGGACCTGGACGCTGGCTTTGGTGTATGCCGTCTTGTAAGTGGGCCCACGCGTGCGCAAAAAAGGCACGCCAGCCCAACTCGCGCACCAGGCTGTGTTCACGCGGCAGTGTGTGGCGGGCCGCCACGTGGTGGTACACGTCGGCTAGAGTAATCATGCCGTGGGTGAGGTAGGGCGACAGGCCAGTTACGGCCCCGCTGAGGTGGTTGCGCGTGCGGGCGTACGCGCTGGGGTTGATGGCCGCCAGCGTGGCCTCTGCCGCCTCACGGCTGGGGTTAGGCCACGTGTTGTCGGTGGGCATGGGCTTGGGCCTGAATCGCGGCTTGGTCTTGCGGGCTTAGGTTGGTCAGGTGCTTGAGCGGCAGCGCCATGCGCGGGTTGCGCTGTAGCGTGGCTTGGTGGCGCAGCAAAAAATCCCAGTACAAGATGGTAAACGGGCACGCGGCTGGGCCGGTGCGCTGGCCGGGGTCGTAGCGGCAGCCTTTGCAGTGGTTGCTCATGCGTTTAATGTAGGCACCGCTGGCGGCGTAGGGTTTGCTTGCCATGACGCCGCCGTCGGCGTACTGGCTCATGCCCAGGGTGTTGGGCAGCTCCACCCATTCCACGGCGTCCACGTACATGGCCAGGTACCACTGGTGCACGGCTTGGGGACGGACCCCCAGCAGCAAGGCGTATAAGCCCGTTACCATCAGCCGCTGAATGTGGTGTGCGTAGCCGTGCCGCAGGGTTTGGCCAATGGCGTCGGCCAAGCAGGCCATGTCGGTGTTGCCGCTCCAGTAAAAGGCGGGTAAGTCGCCGTGCGCATCCAGCGCGTTGCGCGTGGCGTAGTCGGGCATTTGCGTCCAGTAAATGCCGCGCACGTATTCGCGCCAGCCCAATATTTGGCGCACAAAGCCTTCTGTTGCCTGCAATGGGGCGTGGCCTTGGTTGTAGGCGGCCACGGCGGCGCCTATCACTTCGCGCGGGCGCAGCAGCTTAAGGTTAAGCGCGGCCGAGAGGTGGGCGTGGTACAGCCACACCTGGCCTTCCCACATGGCGTCTTGGTAGGTGCCAAAGTGCGGCAGGCGATGGTGCACAAAGTCTTGCAGGGACAGCAGCGCCTGGGCGCGCGTAACCGGCCAGGCAAAGCCGCTGCAGTCGCCCGGGTGGTCGGCCATGCGTTGCTGCACCAGCTGCATCACGTCTTGCGTGATGGCATCAGGTGCCACGCGCGTGGGCGCGGGCAGGGTGCCCGGGCCTTTGGCGCCAAAGGTGCCGCGGTTGTCTTTGTCAAAGTTCCATTGGCCACCGATGGGCTCGCCGTTGTGCATCAGCACGTCATGGCGTTGGCGCATGTGGCGGTAAAAGCCCTCGAGCCGCAGTTGCTTGCGCCCTTTGGCGTAGGCGGCAAACTCGCGCACCGAGCACATGAAGTGCCGGTCGGGCCGCACCTCCAGGGGCACGCCCAGAGTGTGCGCGGTGTGGCGCAGCTCGTGCAGCACGCGCCATTCGCCCGGGGCCGTCATGATGAGGCGCTGGGGCCCAAGCGCGGCCACGTCGCGCGCCAGCGCCTGCGACAGGGTGGGGGCGGCCTGCGCGTCGTCCAAGTGTTGGTAGCACACGCGGCGTTGCAAGTCGCGCAGCGTGTGCGCAAAGTGTCGCATGGCACTTAAAAACATGACGCTGCGGTTTTTTGACGACGGCACGTGCGTGCTCTCTTGCATGGTCTCGGCCATCCATACGGCGTCTTGCGTGGGGTCAAAGTCGTCAAATGCCGCGGCCTCGGCGTCAAGTTGGTCGCCCAAAACCACAATCAGGTGTCGCACGGAGGGTTGGGTCATGACTTAAAAGTCAAAGGTGGTTTGAGCCGCTGGCGGCGTGTTGCGGCGCGCGCGCGGGGTGAGCCGGGCGGGGGGCTTGCCGTTGTTGGCGGTGTGGCGTGCCAGCACGGCTTGTTTGCCTGCGCGCACCTCGGGTTGGGCGCGGCGCTGGTGCATGCGTGCTTTGGCGTGGCGCGTGGCCTGCGTCAAGTCCACCGGCGGCAGCGGCCAGTCGTGCCCCACGCGCACGCCACAGGCTTGCTGCACGCTGGCGGGCATGCGCCAGGGCTCAAACACCCACGCATCGGGCACGCGCCGCAGCACCGGCAGCCAATGGCGCACAAACTGGCCTTGCGGGTCGTGGTCGCGCGCTTGCTTAATGGGGTTGTACACGCGTGTGGTGTTGATGCCGGTGGTGCCGGACTGCATTTGCATTTGGCTCCAGTGAATGCCGGGCTCGTAGTCCACCAATTGCCGCGCCAGCCACCAACCCACCTCGCGCCAGTGCAGCCACAAGGGGTAGGCCGCCACCGACACCAGCATGGCCCGCATGCGAAAGTTAAGCCACCCGGTGTGCCGCAGCATGGCCACGCAGGCGTCCACCAGCGGCCAGCCGGTGCGGCCTTGGGTCAGCGCCTCAAAGTGGTGGGCTTGCCAGTCGGCTTCGCGCAGGCCGTTGTAGCCCGGGTGCATGTTGCGCCATTCAATGGCGGGTTCGCTCTCGAGCTTTTGAATGAAGTGGCAATGCCAGTGCAGCCGGCTAAGCATGCTGCGCAGGCCGGCGCGGCGTGGGTCACCGGCGTGGCAAGACGCCAGGGTGCGCTCGGTGGCCTGCACCACCTCGCGCATGCTTAGGCAGCCCCACGCCAAATAAGGCGACAGGCGCGAGCACGCCGTGGGTGCCGACAGCGGCGACGAAATGCCACCGCGATACTGTGCGCTGCCGCGCTGCAAAAATTGCTGCAGCACCGTCAGGCCGGCCTCGCGGCCGCCACGCTGACGCTGCGGTGCCGGCAGCACGTGGCTCACCCCCTTAGGTGGGCCCCCGGCTGCGCTTGGCGCGGGGGCCTTGGGCGTGGCCGGCTGGGCGGTAGGCGGCGGCGCCACCACGGGCTGCTGCATGTGCGCGCGCCACTGCCCCAGCCAGGTGCGACGCTGCTTTAGGCCACGCACCACGCCGTGCTGTTGGCTTTGGTGCCACGGCAGGCCTTGCGCCTTAAGCCATGCGGCCACGGTGCGGTCGCGCGCGTAGGTAATGGCGTTGCCGGTTTCCTCGTGGCTGTACACCGCGCGCAAGCCGTGCGTGCCATGCAACCGCTCAAGCACCGGCAGCACCTCGCCTTGCGCCACGTGCAACACCACGCCGTGCAACTGACACTGGTGCTGCAAGTCGTGCAGGCATTCGGCCACAAACTCGGCTTGGCGCGACGACGCGTCGGGCGCTTGCCACACCGAGGGCTCCCAACAATACAGCGCCAACGTGGGGCCACTGGCCAAGGCCGCGCGCAACGGGCCGTGGTCGGCCGAGCGCAAGTCGCGCTTAAACCACACCAGGTTGTGCGTCATTCGCCGCGGGGCCCCTGGGTGCGTTGTTGGCGGCAGCGCTGCGAGCAGTAACGCACGTTCTCCCAGTTGGTGGCCCAGGCTTTGCGCCACGTCATGGGGCGCTGACACACTGCGCACAGCTTGCTGGGTAAGTGGGCTTTGTTGCCCTTAAACGAACGGGACGATGCCGGCATCAAAAAAGCCTTGGCGCAGAGCGCGCAACACAAAGGCGTGAGCGTATCGCCAAAGCCAAGCCCTTGCCGCCGGTAGGACAACTGCCCACCCCCTCCGCAGCGCGGGGTGGCGAGCCTTAACCCCGTCACTGGTTTGATGGTTAGGGCTGCTTGGTTCCCCACCTGACCCGGTTGGCCACTGCACCATGCGGGAAGGCTCGCCGCGTACC
>JALRBF010000045.1 GCA_023262365.1 Burkholderiaceae bacterium | reverse complement strand
ACGGTCAGGGGAAAGAAGTCTTGCCCGGCCTTGGCCTCGGTGCGCGCCACCACGGTGGCCAGCACGGTGGTGCCGTCCATGTCAAGCAGCACGGCGCCGCTGGATTGGCGGGCAATCTCGCCGGTTTCCATGGTGACCGTGTGGTCGCCCCATTGGAAGGTTTTGGTGACTTTATTGAATAAGCTCATGTGGTTCTCCGGTTCCAAAATGAAGGAGCGGCGCGCACATGGCAAAGACGATGCCATTCCAACGAGGGGGCGCACCCCGCCTCCTTGGAATGACACAGCTTCGTTGTGCCCATTCGTTGCGCACCGCGCCACGGGCCTTGAATGGCCCAAAAGAACGGGGCCAAGCGTTGGCCCCGAGTGCAGACTTACTTGCGTAAGCCAAGTTTGGCAATGAGTGCCAGGTAACGCTGCGAGTCACGCGACTTGAGGTAGTCGAGCAGCTTGCGACGACGGCTCACCATGCGCAACAAGCCGCGCCGACCGTGGTGGTCTTTGGCATGCGTTTTGAAGTGAGGGGTGAGTTCGTTGATGCGGGCAGTCAGTAAGGCCACCTGCACCTCGGGGCTGCCGGTGTCGGCCGCACCACGTGCGTTGTCTTTGATGATGTTGACTTTGTCCATGATGATTCCAAGCAAGGTTTGCCACTGGCGCCGCCCATAGGAATCCGCGCTAAGCGCTTAGCCCCGGCGAACGGCGTGCTGGTGCACCGAATAACACCGGTGCAGCCCACCATTGTAGCGGGTTAGGCCGATTCGGCGCCAGCCAGCGACCAGCGCGGCTGAACCGGCAGACCACGCGCCGGGCCCAGGTTGGCCAACCCGGCTTGCCACCGCATCGCAGCGGCCCAGGCAATCATGGCTCCGTTATCGGTGCACCAGGCCAAATCAGGGTAGTGAATGCTTACTTTTTGCTCCAAAGCCATGGCGTTAAGCGCCTCGCGCAGGGCGGCATTGGCCCCCACGCCACCGGCCACCACCATGGTGGGCAGTTGGGTTTGCTGCAGGGCGCGGCGGCTTTTTTGCATCAATACGTCGACGATGGCGGCCTGGGTGCTGGCCGCCAGATCGGCCAGCGCCTGAGCCGGCGGCTGGTCTCCCATGGCCCGACGGCGGGTAGCCACCGCGGTTTTGAGGCCCGCAAAAGAAAAATCCAGGTTGGGCTGCTGCAACAGGGGCCGCGGCAAATCGAAGGCACGGGCGTTGCCTTGTTGCGCCATCTTGGCCAAGGCAGGCCCACCTGGGTAAGGCAGGCCCAAAAGCTTGGCACTTTTGTCAAACGCCTCGCCAGCGGCGTCGTCAAGGGTTTGCCCCAGCAGCTCGTAGCGGCCCACGCCATGCACCGCCATCAACTGCGTGTGTCCGCCTGAGACCAACAAGGCCAAAAAAGGAAACGTTAACGCGGGCTGCCCAATGAAAGGGGAGAGCAAGTGACCCTCAAGGTGGTGCACCGCCATCAGCGGCACACCCCAGGCCTGCGCCAAGCCAGTAGCAAAGCCAGTGCCCACCAATAAGGCGCCAGCCAGGCCGGGGCCAGCGGTCACGGCGACGGCGCCCACCTCAGCGGGGGCCACACCTGCTTGGGCCAGCACCTGCTGCGTTAAGGGCACCAGACGCCGAATGTGATCGCGGCTGGCCAACTCGGGCACCACCCCGCCGTACGGCACGTGCGCGGCGATTTGGCTGTGCAAGGCGTGCGCCAGCAGCTGGGGGGTGGGCGCGTTGGCCTGCACCAGCGCCACGCCGGTTTCATCGCAAGAGGTCTCAATTCCCAACATCAGCATGGCGGCAGTTTACGTCGCCGCCTCTGCACGGGGCCTTGCGCCGCAATTGGTATGTGCATATACCCACAAGTCATACCTTTTGCGCCACAGTGCGGTGTGTATGAACACCAGTACCCCGCGCGTTCCCCCCGGCCCGTTGCCCCGCAACGCCTGGGGTAAGGTGTGGCTGGTGGGTGCCGGGCCGGGCGACCCCGAGCTGCTGACGCTCAAGGCCGTGTCATGCCTGCAGCGGGCTGATGTGGTGTTTGTGGACGATTTGGTCAACCCCGAGGTGCTGCACCACGCCACCCCGCGCGCCCGGGTGGTGTGGGTGGGCAAGCGCGGCGGCTGCGCCTCAACCCCGCAAGCGTTTATTAAACGGGCCATGGTTCACGAGGCCACCCAGGGGCGCGAGGTGGTGCGGCTCAAGGGCGGTGACCCCATGATTTTTGGGCGTGGCGGCGAAGAATTGACCGCCCTGCGAGCCGCCGGGGTGACCGCCGAGGTGGTTAATGGCATCACCAGTGGCTTGGCGGCGGTTACGGGCATGGGCTGCGCGCTCACGCATCGGTCGCACGCACAGGGTGTGGTGTTGCTCACCGGCCACAGTCACCGTCCCGGGCAAGGCCCGGACTGGTGCCAAGTAGGGCAAGCCATGGCCTCGCTGCACCTGACCTTGGTGGTGTACATGGGGGTGGGCCAGTTGGCGTCGATTGCCCACGGATTAAGCCAATCGCTGCCTGGCCACACCCCGGCGGCCCTGGTGCAGCACGCTTCGCTGCCGCAGCAAAGGCAATGGCTGACGCCGCTTGGCACGCTGGCGCAAACGGCCCAAGCCGCCGGGGTCAGCAGCCCCGCGGTGGTGGTGGTGGGCCACGTGCTCAGCGGGCTGGCTAAGCTGCAGCCCCAGCCAGCTAGGCACAGCGCCTAAAACACGCTACAATGCGCGATTCTGTTGCAGTTAACCCTGCGGCTCAACCCGTCCACGGAAAACCACGATTCACATGACAACGGTACGCGTAAAAGACAACGAACCCGCCGAAGTAGCGCTGCGTCGCTTTAAGCGCTCGATTGAAAAACTTGGCCTGCTCACCGAGCTGCGTGCCCGCGAGTTTTACGAAAAACCCACCACCGAGCGCAAGCGCAAAAAAGCCGCTGCGGTCAAGCGCCACCTCAAGCGTGTGCGCAGCATGCAGTTGCCCAAGCGCATGTACTGATCACCGGAGGGGTCCATGCCCCGCCGATCGCCCGCACCCGCACCGGTTTGCCCTGCGGGTGTTTTGTTTTAAGGCCCCTCATGAGCCCTTTGTACCAAACCATTCAAGCCGACATGAAAGACGCCATGCGCGCCAAACAGGCCCAGCGCCTTGGCACCATTCGCATGCTACTGGCCGCGTGCAAGCAAAAAGAGGTGGATGAGCGCATCGAACTCACCGACCCCATGGTGGTTGGCTTGGTGGACAAGTTAATCAAACAGCGGCGCGACAGCGTGCAAGCGTTTACCCAAGCCGGACGCAACGATTTGGCGGCCAACGAAGCCGCCGAAATCGAGGTGCTACAAGCCTACCTGCCGGCGCGTTTGTCGGCTGACGAGGTGGCGCAAGCCGTGGCGCAATTGGTGCAACGCCTAGGGGCCAGTGGCCCGGGCGACATGGGCAAGGTAATGGCCGCAGCCAAAACCGAGTTGGCGTCAAAGGCCGATATGGCGCAGGTGTCGGCGGCGGTAAAAAAGGCGCTTTCGCCCGCAGGCTAGCTGCCTGCGACCTTCATGCGCTCGATCAGCACCGAGCCGGTGCTTTTGGCGCCCATGGTGTACACGTCCGCGCCAATGGCCACGACCTGCGCCAACATGTCGCGTAAATTGCCAGCAATGGTAATTTCTTGCACCGGATAGGCGATGCAGCCGTTTTCAACCCAGTAACCGGCCGCGCCGCGCGAGTAGTCGCCGGTGATGGGGTTAACGCCTTGCCCCATGAGCTCGGTAACCAGCAAGCCGCGGTGGAGCTTGCGCAGCATGCTGGGCAAATCGTCGTCGGGCTGGGTAAGGCGACTACGCCAAACCAGGTTGTGGCTGCCGCCGGCGTTGCCCGTGGTCCGCAGGCCCAGCTTGCGAGCCGAGTACGTGCTTAAAAAATACCCCTGCACCCGACCATCGCAAATCACCTGACGCGGTGCCACGCGCACGCCCTCATCGTCAAAGGGCACGCTGCCTTTGCCTTGAACCACAAAGGGGTCTTCGTCAACTTGCAAATGCGGGGCCAACACCTGCTGGCCCATGGAGTCGGGCAAAAACGTGGTGCGCCGGTACAGCGCGGTGCCGCTGAGCGCGTGCACCAAGCTGCCCAGCAAGCCAGCGGCCAAAGGCGCCTCAAACAGCACCGGGCACGCCATGGTGGCCATTTTGGTTGCCCCCACACGGGCCAAGGCGCGTTCGGCAGCGTATCGGCCCACCGCCTCGGGGCTGGCCAGTTGCGCTGGGTTGCGCATGGAGGTGTACCAGCCGTCGCGTTGCATCGAATCACCCTGCCCCGCTATCACCGCCACCGACAACCCGTGCCGCGAGCTGGCGTAGCCACCGGCAAACACGCCGGGGCCCTCAAGCGCGCCCTCGCGCATGTGGGCTGACCAAAAATGCGAGTGCTGCGCCGAGACCGAAGCACCTTCGGAGTTCGTTACCCGCTGGCTGGTGCCCAGGGCGCTGTCCTCGGCGCGGCGCGCCAGGGCCGCGGCGTCTTCGGGGCTGATGGACCACGCGTGCATCAAGTCCAGTTCGGGCGTTTCTTGCGCAATGTCTTGGGCATCGGGCAATCCGGCTTCGGGGTCTTGTGCGGTGAAGCGGGCGATGTCGTACGCCGCTTGCACGGTTTGGCGTAGCGCGGCTTGGCCAAAATCAGAGGTCACGGCGTGGCCGCGGCGCTGGCCCAGATACACCGTCACCCCCAGCGATTTGTCTCGGTTGCGCTCGACCGTCTCAAGCGCGCGGTGGCGCACCGAGACGCTTAGGCCGTAGCCTTCGGAGGCTTCGGCGGCGGCCTCGGTGGCACCAAGGGCGCGCGCGTGTTGCAAAGCGTCGCGCACCAGTTGTTGAAACCGATCGGTGGGGTACTGAAAAGCGGCGTTTGTCATGCCCGGCTATGATACTGGGGCTCGAAGTCCCCTTGTTCACGCGGCGTTTGGCCGCCCTTCCCTTTTTGCCCATGCCACGTCGTTCCAAACCGGGATATTTTGTTCAAGGCGAATTTGTGGTGCGCGGCAGCGCCGAGGACGAAGCCTTGATCGCGCAGCGCAAGGGCGACGTGCAAGTCTCGCGCACCGACCTTAAGCGGGCCAGCCAAGCACGCCAAGACGTGGGTGAGTTGCTGCTGGGGCTCAAGCCTTCGGTGTGGCAAACGCTGGGGCTTCCCGAGACGCTGGTTGAAGCCCTGCAAACCATGCACAAGCTGACCGACTTTGGCGCACGCAAGCGGCAACTGCAGTTCATCGGCAAGCTCATGCGTGCGCTGGACGACCCAACCATGGCCCGCATCACCGCCCACACCGAGGCCCAAGCCAAAGGCCACGGCCAAGAGGTGGCCAAGTTACACGCCGCCGAGCAGTGGCGCCAGCGGCTGCTGCAAGACGACCACGCCATGACGCAATGGATGGCGGCTTACCCGCAAACCGATGTGCAGTGGTTGCGCCAAACCGTGCGCGCGGCCAAACAACACCTGCGCCAAGGCAGCACCGGGCAGGCAACGCGCCAGGCCAAAGCGTATCGGGCGCTGTTTTCGTTGGTACGCGACCAACTGACCGAATCGGCGCCAAGCGCGCCCGTTACCCCCTCTTTACCTTCTTGACCACACCATGGACGCTTTGCATTTGGGATTACTGAGCATCAGCGACCGTGCCGCCAGCGGCACGTACGAAGACAAAGGGCTGCCGGCGTTGCAGCAGTGGCTTGAGCGCGCCTTACGCAACCCGCTGCGGTTCACCACCGAGGTGGTGCCCGACGAACGGCCCACCATTGCGCACGCGCTGCGCACCATGGCCGATGGCGGCTGCCACCTGGTGCTGACCACCGGCGGCACCGGGCCGGCGCCGCGCGACGTGACGCCGGAGGCCACCATGGACGTGGCCGACCGCGTGATGCCGGGCTTTGGCGAACAAATGCGTCAAATTAGTTTGCAATTTGTACCCACGGCCATTTTGTCGCGCCAGGTGGCAGTGATTCGTGGCAGCTGCCTGATTGTTAACCTGCCGGGACAGCCCAAAAGTATTGCCGAAACGCTTGAGGGCTTACGCAACGACCAGGGCAAGGTAACGGTGCCAGGCATCTTTACGGCCATACCGTATTGCGTGGACTTAATTGGCGGCCCCTACATGGAGACCGACCCCTTGGTGTGTGACGCGTTTCGGCCCAAGTCGGCCCGACGCGCTAGCCCGGCCTAAATCGCAGCCATCCACTGGCGCATGCGTGCGGCGTTGGGGCGGTGCCACACGCCATGCTCGGTAATAAGCGCGTGCACCAAGTCGGCCGGGGTGACGTCAAACGCCGGGTTACACACCGCCACCCCATCGGGCGCCCACGAGGTGGTGCCATAGCCGCGCACCTCGTTGGCATGGCGCGCCTCGATGGGAATGGCCGCGCCGTTGGGTACGGCCATGTCGATGGTTGACGTGGGACAGGCGACGTAAAACGGAATGCCGTGGCGATGCGCCAACACCGCCACCATGTAGGTGCCGATTTTGTTGGCCACGTCGCCGTTGGCGGCCACACGGTCGGTGCCCACAATCACCGCGTCGATGCGCCGATGCTGCATGATGTGCCCGGCCGCGTTGTCGGTGATCAGCGTCACGTCCACGCCCTCGGTGTGCAGCTCCCACGCCGTCAGGCGTGCGCCTTGCAGCAGCGGGCGGGTTTCGTCGGCAAACACCCGCACCCGCTTGCCCTGCGCCAAGGCGGTGCGAATCACCCCCAAGGCGGTGCCATGGCCGGCAGTGGCCAGCGCACCGGCATTGCAATGGGTAAGCACCACCGCGTCTTGCGGCAACAAGTTGGCGCCGTGGGCGCCCAGGCGTTGGTTAATGGCGACATCGTCGGCCTGCAATTGCTGCGCCGCACGCACCAGCGCCTGCGCTTGTTCAGCGGGGCCAAGCCCGGTTTGCTTGGCTAAGACGCGTTGCATGGCATCGAGCGCCCAAAACAAATTGACCGCTGTGGGCCGGCTGGCGCGCAGCACCGCGTCGGCCTGCGCCATGTGGTGCAGCCAGGCGGCGGCCTCAGCGCGCAGGTGATGGTGAGCCTCTAAAGCCATGCCGTAAGCCGCGGCAATGCCAATGGCGGGGGCACCACGCACCACCATGTCGCGAATGGCTTGGGCCACGTCGGCGGCGTGGTGGCAGCGCACGGTGGTAACAGTGTGGGGCAAGGCCCGCTGGTCGAGTAGCTCCAGGGTGGGCGGGGCACCGTCCACCCAGCGCATCGGGGTCACAGCCGCGTTCATGCCTGAGGGCCCTTGGGCTGGGGCTGGCCGTAGTGGGCAAAGCGTTGGATAACCTCGGCCATTTGCGCGCCACTGAGCCGCTTGGGTGTGCCCATGCTGCACGCCAGTTGATATTGCTGGCACAACGCCTCGACCGCATGGGCGCGTTGCAGGGCTTGGTTTAGGTTGGCGCCCAGGGCAATCATGCCGTGGTTGGCCAGCAAGCAGGCGTGGCGCTGGTGCAGTGCGCCCAGCGCCGCCTGCGACAGGGCTTGCGTGCCAAACAGCGCGTACGGTGCGCAGCGCAGCGTGTCGCCGCCGAACGCGGCGATCATGTAGTGAAAGGCTGGCACATCGTGGCCATGGCAGGCCACGGCGGTGGCGTGGGGCGAGTGGGTATGCACCACCGCCTGCACCTCGGGCCGTTGACGATAAATGTCCAGGTGAAAGCGCCATTCGCTCGAAGGCTGCCAGTTGCCCGTAAACCCGCCGTTCATGTCCATGGGCACCAACTGCTTGGCTTGTAAAGCACTGGCCGCCACCCCGGTGGGCGTAATGAGCCAGCCCTTGGCCAGCCTAATACTGGCGTTGCCCGTGGCCGCCACGTTAAGGCCCAGGGCTTCAAGGCGCTGCATGGCCGCGACCAACGCCTGCCGCGCCTGGGTTGGGCTTGGCGGCGTGGCCTGCGGCATCAGGCGCTCACGCGGGCGAGCAACAACGCCAGGCGTTGCGCCAACTCGGGGTCCCAAGCGGGGCGCGCGGTGATGATGGCGTGGTTGAGCGCTTGCCCGCAGCCACAGGTTTTTTGTGGTTGGTGCAAATACGGAATCAAGGCCCGAACCAAGGCGCGGGCACGGGTGCTGTTGCCCTGCAACACTTGCACCACTTGCTCCACCGTCACCGCGTCGTGCCCTTCGCGCCAGCAGTCGTAGTCCGTGGCCATGGCCACGGTGGCATAGCAAAGTTCGGCCTCGCGCGCCAACTTGGCCTCGGGCATGTTGGTCATTCCCACCACGCTGCAGCCCCATTGCCGGTACAGGTGCGATTCGGCCTTGGTGGAGAACTGCGGGCCCTCCATGGCCAAGTAGGTGCCGCCTTGTACCACCTCGTCGCCGGCGTCAAGCGCGGCTTGGCCCAACAGGCCCCGCAGCCAGCCACAGGTGGGCTCGGCCATGGAGACGTGCGCCACCAAGCCAGGGCCAAAAAACGAACTGGCGCGGCCTTGGGTTCGGTCAATAAACTGCTCCACCAACACCAAGGTACCTGGGGCAATGTCCTCGCGCAACGAGCCCACGGCACTAAGCGAGACCACGGTGTGCACGCCCAACGATTTGAGC
>JALRBF010000040.1 GCA_023262365.1 Burkholderiaceae bacterium | reverse complement strand
CAGACCAAACGTTTCGTGCCGCCCCGGAAACACGAACACATCAGCGTTGCCGTAAACCCGGGCCAACTCGTCTCGCGGCAAAACCCCCAACCATGTCACATCAGGGTGCTGCTGCATGAGACTGGTCTTCAAAGGCCCCTCTCCGCAAACCACCTTGCTGCCCTCCCACGGCATCTTCAAAAATGCATCAATATTTTTCTCGTACGACACACGACCCACCAAAAGTGCAATGGGGCGTTTGAGGCATGTGAACTCCTTTATTTGCGCGACCTCTTCGACAAAGGCAAAGCGTGTCATATCGACGCCGTGGGTCCAGAGAGCCAAGTTGGCAAATCCACGGCGATTGAGCATGTCGTAGACGTGACGAGTTGGGACTAGGGTTCTCGTAGCCGGCAAGTGGAAACGTTTAAACACCGCGTAACTTACCCATAAAGGCAAACCGATTGCCGCTTTGAGCACCTCCGGAAATCGGGTGTGATAAGCCGTAGTGAAAGGAACCTTGGCCTTGATCGCCCATTTTCTGGCCGCCCAGCCCAACGGGCCCTCAGTGGCCAGATGTAGGGCATCAAAACTTTTTCCCCATAGCAGTCGAGCCACCTCACCCCGGGCCGGCCTAGCCAGGGCCAACTGAGGGTAGCCAGGGCACGGGCGGGTCGCAAACTGATGCGGGCCAACCACCTCAACCATGTACCCCATGGCCTGCAAATCGGTAACCAGCTCATCCAATACCGTCACCACACCGTTTACCTGGGGATGCCATGCATCCGAAACAATCAGGATGCGCATCAAAGCACCACCGGTTGGGTTGAGGCCTCGTCTTGTGCCATGTCCGTCGCTGGCAAGTTGCTTAACTGGGTGACACGCCCCGGCTTCCAACGAATGATTTGGACGGTGCCATCGACGCCTTCGGCCACGGCGGTTAGGCTTTCGACCCAATCACCGTCGTTGCAATACAACATGCCATCGACATGACGAATTTCTGCGTGGTGTATGTGGCCGCAAATGACCCCGTCGTAGCCTCGTCGCTTGGCACTTTGCGCTACCGCCCGCTCGTAGCTGTTGACATAGCTAACCGCTCGCTTCACCTTGAGCTTTAAAAATGCTGACAACGACCAGTACGGCAGCCCCACCCAACGCCTCATAACGTTGAGCCATCGATTGCATCCCAATGCAACCGAATAAGCCGAGTCGCCCAAATAAGCAAGCCACTTCGCGCATTGCACCACCGAGTCAAATTCATCGCCATGAATCACCCACATACGGCGTCCGTTGAGTAGGGTGTGAACGGCCTCTTTCCGTATTTTGATGTCGCCTAGGGCCAGCTGCGCAAATGGACGGGCAAATTCATCGTGGTTGCCGGGAATGAAAATGACTCGGCACCCTTTGCGTGCCTTGCGCAGCAGCTTTTGAACCACGTCGTTGTGCGCCTGCGGCCAATACCAACGGCGCTTGAGCTGCCATCCGTCAACGATATCGCCGACCAAATACAAATAGTCGCTGGTATGGCTTCTTAAAAAATCAAGGAGTGCCTCGGCCTGACAGCCCTTGGTGCCCAGGTGGATATCGGATATGAAGACGGCGCGATAGTGCATGCAAAAACCCTAAAGTTGGTATGGCTGCATGGTGCCGTGGCGATGTGACATCGCCACGGCACTTTTGTGTCAATCGCATGACACAAGGACTACGCCCCGACAATCCCCCCGTCCTTACGCCAAATCGAGATGATGGTCGAACGCGGAACGCCCCCTAGCGGGAAGGTGGACGGCTTTTTGTCCTCGCCCGGATGCTGGATGCCAACAAACATGGTCTTGCGATCGGGTGAAAATGAAATACCCGTAATTTCGCAAGCCACCGGTCCAGTCAAAAACCTTCTGATTTCTCCTGTGACCGGATTGGCCACCAGCATTTGGTTGTTGCCCATGCCGGCGAAATCGCCTTTGTTGCTGTAGTTGCCATCGCTTTGAATCCACATGCGACCATCGGGGTCGAACGCCAATCCATCGGGGCTGTTGAACATGTTTTCGGCGTTAATGTTTGGCGTGCCGCCAAGCAGGCCACGTCGATGCACCATCGGGTTGCCTGCCAACACGAACAAATCCCAGTTGAATCGCTCAGACCGGTGATCGCCCCCTACAGGTGCCCAACGCATGATGTGCCCATACGGATTTTTCTCACGTGGATTGGCACCGTCGATGGGCTGGTTTGGTCGCACACCACGGTACTTGTTGTTGGTGAGCGTCACGTACACGTCGCCGCCGTTGGGGTGAGCCGCCACCCACTCGGGCCTATCCATCGTGGTTGCCCCAACGGCTGTAGCGGCCATACGGGTGTTCACCAGTACGTCGGCCATGGTGGCAAACCCGTTGGCGGCACTCAGGCCGTTCTTGCCAGGGGCCAATTCAATCCACTGACCTGTACCCTTCATTTCACCATCGTTGGCTGTGAATCGCGCGACAAAAAGCCGTCCATTTTCAAGAAGATCGCGGTTGGCGCGTGGGTTGGCTGGGTCGTATTTGCCCGCAGACACGAACTTGTAAATGTGCTCGCCACGCTCGTCGTCACCCATGTACACAACCACGTGCCCGTCTTTGTTCACCACCACTTCGGCGTTTTCGTGTTTAAAGCGCCCCAAAGCGGTGCGTTTTTTGGGTGTGCTGTTCGGGAGCATGGGGTCGATTTCAACCACGTAGCCAAACCGGTTGGCCTCGTTGGGCTCTTGACTCAAGTCAAAGCGCTTGTCGTATTTCGGCCAGCCGTAGCCCCAGTCTTTTTTGTTCAACCCGTAGCGCTTTTGCTCAGCCGTCTGCTCAAAATCACCTGTGGCACCGAACAGGCCGTTGAAGTTTTCCTCACAGGTCAAAAACGTGCCCCATGGGGTCATGCCGTTGGCGCAGTTGTTGATCGTGCCCAACACCCTGGTACCACTGGGGTCGGCCGAGGTTTTAACGGCCTCGGTGCCAGCCACCGGCCCGGTCAACACCATCGGCGTGTTGGCTGTGATACGCCGATTGCGCTGGCCGTTGGGGTCGGCTTGCCAACGGCCGTTTCGCCGCACCACCTCAAACACGGCCACACCGTGGGCGTTCTGCCCTTTCAATACGTCGTCCGCATTTTCTGGCTTGCCGCTGGGATAAAGCCACTCGATGTTGGTGTATTCGTTGTTCACCGCAATCACGCCGCGACCGTCACTGATGGGGAAAAAGGACATGCCATCGTTGTTGTCACCCATGGCAAGTGCTTGCGTGGCCCCTGTGCCACGAGTTTGCTCATCAAACGCCACACCACCAGGCAAAATGGGATCACCCCATGAAATCAAGCGTGACCATTCGTACCCCTCAGGAACCACCACCGAATCGGCGGCGCTGGCAGGAACAGCTTTAAAGCCGATTGAGGGTGAAGCTTTATCTGCGGCGCCGGCTCGAGACCCGCTCAAAAAAGTCAACACGCCCGCCGCAGCGGCCGTCATGCCCAAAAAACCACGACGATTGGTACGTTCCATCATGGCGGTGAAATCAGGCGTTTCAGGACGGGGGTTGAGTTCCCAGTCAATAGCATCAAAATTGCTCATGGCAAAGTGTTGGTGAGTTAAGGGACTTCCACGATATGCAGCATCTGTGACAAGCACATGACGAACGGTTGAAAGTTTTGTGAAAGGGGGGGTTGCTCTGGCACCGGCAAAGTTACTGCCAAAAGGCCCCGCCCCATAGGCGCAGCTTCTTTGCCTTGAACCCTGTCATAAAAATGTCATAAAACATTCACGCTCATGTCACGAGCGGCGCCTATATTTCGCTCTGTTGTTTCAACCAACCCGAAAAAGGTAACCATGAAATCATTGATCAAGTTTGCAACGGTCGCTGGCGTGATGGCGGTGGCTGCTTCGGCCTCGGCACAAACCGCGACTGGTGCGGGTGCCTCGTTCCCAGCGCCGGTGTACTTTAAGTGGGCCGAGGCCTACAAAGCCGCTACGGGCAAGGCCATCAACTACCAATCCATTGGTTCGTCGGGTGGCATCAAGCAAATCAAGGCCAAGACGGTTGATTTCGGCGCCACCGATTCGCCCATGAAAGGCGATGAGGTAGAGAAGAACGGCATGGTGCAATTCCCTGCGGTGATTGGCGGGGTCGTCGTGATTTACAACGCGCCTGGCATTGCCAGCGGTACGCTCAAGCTGACCGGCGAGGTGGCCGCCAAAATGTTTATGGGCGAAATCACCAAGTGGAACGACGCGCAAATTGCCGCGCTCAACCCCGGCGTGAAGCTGCCGGCAGAAAACATAACGGTGTCGCACCGTGCCGACGGCTCGGGCACCACCGCCACATTTACCGAGTACCTGTCGATGGTGTCGCCCGCGTGGAAAGACAAGGTAGGCGCCGGTAAAGCCGTGAAGTGGCCAGCCGCTGCCTCGGTGGGTGGCAAGGGGAACGCCGGCGTAGCCGCCAATGTGCAAAAAATTAAGTACTCGATTGGCTACGTGGAATACGCCTATGCCAAGGCCAACAAATTGCCCGTGGTTTTGCTGCAAAACCGTGACGGCAAATTTGTTGCGCCAAGCGCCGAGAACTTTGCCGCTGCCGCTGCGGGCGCCGACTGGCCTGCCGCCAAGGGTATGGCCTTGTCGCTCAACAACCAGCCTGGCGCCAACAGCTGGCCCATTACCACGGCCACGTTTATTTTGATGTACAAAAAGCCAGAAGATGCCACGCGCGCCAAAGAGGTAATGAACTTCTTTAAGTGGGCCTGGACGAACCCTGGCGATAAGATTGCCGATGAACTGGACTACGTCGCCATGCCGGACTCGGCCACCGACTACATCCAAAGCAAAGTTTGGTCTCAAATTAAAAACTAAAAAAAGCGCAGATTGCTGTGCGAGCCGCCCCTTGGGGCGGCTTTTTCATAGGCTGGGGTTGACACATGAAAATCGGCATCAATGGCATGGGGCGAATTGGGCGTTTGGCGTTGCGTGCGGCAATGGGCGCGGCGCACCGACCGGACGACGACCCACGGCGAGCGAATCGGCTGGAGGTGGTTCACCTTAACGAAATAAAAGGCGGCGCCGAGGCCACGGCGCATTTGCTCACGTTTGACTCGGTGCAAGGGCGTTGGCATGCACGCATTGCGGCGCAAACGCCACAAAGCCTATGCATCAACGACCAGACCGTGGGCTTTTCGGCGCATGCCACGCCCGGGCAAATACCTTGGGGTGAACTGGGCGTGGACGTGGTGTTGGAGTGCACCGGCAAGTTTTTAACGCCCGAGACCCTGCAAGGCCATTTGGACCAAGGCGCCAAGCGGGTGATTGTGGCCGCCCCGGTAAAAACCGGCGACGTACTGAACGTGGTGATGGGCGTGAACCACCTGCAATACAACCCGCAGCGTGACCGCATCGTTACGGCCGCCTCGTGCACCACCAACTGCTTGGCTCCCTTGGTTAAAGTGGCGTGTCTCGACCTAGAGGCCGAAGCCGACGAAGAGAACGGCTGGATAAGGTTCGACCCAGATGACGACATACAGTGCATACGACCAGATTTGCGGAGCGTTGAGGCTCCTAGGAGTGTTAGCCGAAGGCGAAACGCCCTCAGTAGAGACAGCGAATGACGCGCTGTATGCGCTGAATCAAATGATCGACAGTTGGGACACCGAGCGTCTTGCGGTGTTCTCGACTAAAGATGATGTCTATCTTTGGCCTGCGGGCCAAATATCGCGCACATACGGCCCT
>JALRBF010000010.1 GCA_023262365.1 Burkholderiaceae bacterium | reverse complement strand
AAAGCTGGGGTATCTCCTTCGAATTTCACAAATGTTTTTGTGCCATTGATAGAATATCTCAAGGTGTCTGCCGAGGTTTCTTTGACTTTGGAAAAGTCGACATTCGCGAAGCGGTGTACGCCCAAGCCAACCCCACTGAGTTGGACGCCATTGTGGTGATTAACCTGTGCGTGCCCACCGCCAGTGGCGTGCCGCTTAAGCTGCTGCCCAGCCACATCGACGGCGTACGCATCATTGGCATTGACGTGCCCGGCTTTGGCGTGCCCACCCACGCCGAAGCCAAAGATGTGTTGGCCGCGGCGATGCTGCGGGTGGCACGCCAAGAGGTACTGGCCGGGCCCGTGCCCGCGCCACAACAAGGCCGCGCCGCCCTGCCCACCCTTACCTTGTTGGGCGAGATGTTTCCGGCTGACCCCATGCTGGTGGGCCAAATGATTGCACCCATGCAACTGGCCGTGGGCGCCACCGTGCCCACGCGCGAATGGCGCGAGTTGTACGCCGCGCTCGACGGCGCGGCGGTGGCGGCGATTCACCCCTTTTATACCGCCAGCGTGCGTGAGTTTGAACACGCCGGACGCCCAGTGATTGGCTCGGCCCCGGTGGGCCACTCGGCCACGCAAGACTGGTTGGGGCAACTAGGCCACACGCTGGGCATTGCCAGCGATCGTGTGGCCGCCGCACAAAACCAAGCGCACCAGGCCTGGAAGCAGGTGATGGAACAAGGCGCCAAGCTCGATGGGCGCATCACGCTCAGCGGCTACGAAGGCTCGGAGCTGCTGGTGGGCCGGCTGCTGGTGGAACTGGGCGCCGACTTGCGCTACGTGGGCAGCGCCTGCCCGGCCACGCCGCACAACGCCCAAGACGCCGCGTGGCTGCAAGCGCACGGGGTGCACGTGCAGTTTCGCGCCTCGCTTGAGCAAGACCTGCAAGCCATGCACGCCTTTGCCCCGCAACTGGCCATTGGCACCACGCCGGTGGTGCAAGCAGCCAAAGAGGCGCGCATCCCCTCGCTGTACTTCACTAACCTCATTTCGGCAAGGCCACTGATGGGCGCAGCGGGTGCGGGCTCGCTGGTGCAAGTGATGCAAGCGGCCATGGCCAACCAGGCCCGCTTTGACACCATGCACGCCTTTTTTGGCGACGTGGGCCAAGGCGACCGCGCCGGCGTGTGGCGCGAGCCGCCCACCGAGCACGCGAGCTTTCGCAAAGAGCAACGCCGCCTGCGCGACAAAGCCGCCAAGCGACGCAAAGCTGAGGAGATGATCTGATGCTGGTGCTGGACCACGACCGGGCAGGCGGCTACTGGGGCGCAGTGTACGTGTTTACCGCGATCAAGGGCTTGCAAGTGGTCATCGATGGCCCGGTGGGCTGCGAGAACCTGCCCGTGACCTCGGTGCTGCACTACACCGATGGCTTGCCGCCGCACGAGTTACCGATTGTGGTAACCGGCTTGGCCGAAGAAGAGCTTGGCCGCGAAGGCACCGAGGGTGCCATGAAACGCGCCCACGCCACGCTGGACCCCGACTTGCCAGCCGTGGTGGTGACCGGCTCGATTGCCGAGATGATTGGCGGCGGCGTCACCCCCGAGGGCACCGGGCTGATGCGATTTTTGCCGCGCACCATTGACGAAGACCAGTGGCAATGCGCCAACCGCGCCCTGCTTTGGTTGTGGCAACAGTACGGCGAAAAAACCCCCA
>JALRBF010000005.1 GCA_023262365.1 Burkholderiaceae bacterium | reverse complement strand
CAGAAACATGATGGCGTCGGGCGGCATGTAATCGGTGAGCGTGCTGGGCGGGTCGCCCGGGGCCGCGCCCGACAAATGCCGGGTGTAGTTTTCAATGCCCTTGCAATGGCCCACCTCGGACAGCATTTCCAAATCAAACCGGGTGCGCTGCTCCAGGCGCTGGGCCTCAACCAGTTTGTTCATGCCAGTGAGCTCGGCGAGGCGTTGTTTCAGCTCGAGCTTGATGCCCTCAACCGCGGTTAACACCTGTTCGCGCGGCGTCACGTAGTGGCTACGCGGGTACACCGTAAAGCGCTTGAGGCTTTGCGCCACCTCACCGGTGAGCGGGTCCAGCAGACGCAGCGCTTCTACCTCGTCGTCAAACAGCTCAATGCGCACGGCCATCTCGGCGTGCTCGGCCGGAAAGACGTCAATCGTGTCACCGCGCACACGAAACGTGCCGCGCGCAAACTCCATGTCGTTGCGCTGGTACTGCATGCGCACCAGCTGGGCAATGATGTCGCGCTGGTCCACGCGGTCACCGACGCGCAGCGTCATGACCATTTGGTGGTAGCTTTGCGGGTTGCCAATGCCGTAAATGGCCGACACCGAGGCCACAATCACCACGTCGCGGCGCTCCAACAAGCTCTTGGTGCATGAAAGCCGCAGCTGCTCGATGTGTTCGTTAATGGCCGAGTCTTTTTCAATAAACAAATCGCGCTGCGGCACGTAGGCCTCGGGCTGGTAGTAGTCGTAGTAGCTCACAAAGTACTCCACCGCGTTGCGCGGAAAGAATTCGCGAAACTCCGAGTACAGCTGCGCAGCCAGCGTTTTGTTGTGGGCAAACACAATGGCCGGGCGGCCCATGCGCGCAATCACCTGCGCCATGGTGTAAGTTTTGCCCGAGCCGGTCACGCCCAGCAAAGTTTGGTACGACTCGCCGTCTTGCAGCCCCTGCACCAGCGCGGCAATGGCCGCGGGTTGATCGCCGGCGGCGGCAAACGGCTCAAAGAGCTCAAACGGTGAGCCATCGAATTGCACGAATTGACCGGTGGTGGTGCTCACGCCCTGCCCTTCTACCAAAACCGCCCAGTTTAGTCCGTTGCCCTTGGCCACGGGTCAGGCCAGTGCCCCCCGGGCGTTACAATTCCGCCTGGCTGGCAGGGGGTTAGGTTCCGTGCCGCCAGGGCGGCATGCTCCGTGTCGAACTTGCCGACTGCTTTGAGGCCAAAAGGCTTACCACACACCACAGGTGAAACGCAATGTCGCTTTTTTCTGCCGTTGACATGGCACCGCGTGACCCGATTTTGGGTCTGAACGAGCAATTTGCTACCGACGCCAACCCCAACAAGGTCAACCTTGGCGTGGGCGTGTACTACGATGATGCCGGCAAGCTGCCGCTGCTGGCTTGCGTGCAAGCGGCCGAGGTGCAGCTTGGCGCCAACCCCAAGCCGCGCGGCTATTTGCCCATGGACGGCATTGCCGCCTACGACGGCGCGGTCAAGGCGTTGGTCTTTGGCCCCGGTAGCGAGCCGCTGCAGGCCAACCGCGTGGCCACGGTGCAGGCCTTGGGCGGCACCGGGGCGTTACGCTTGGGCGCCGATTTGCTTTATCAAATGGGCAGCCGCAAGGCCCTCATTTCCAACCCCAGCTGGGAAAACCACCGGGGCATTTTTCAGCGCGCGGGCTTTGCGGTTGACACCTACACCTACTACAACGAAGCCACCCGCGGCGTGGACTTTGCCGGCATGCTTGATTCGCTGCAGCAAGCGGCCGCTGGCACGGTGGTGGTGCTGCACGCGTGCTGCCACAACCCTACCGGCTACGACCTAACCGCTCAACAGTGGCAGGCCGTCACCGAGGTGGTGAAACAACGGCAGTTGGTGCCGTTTTTGGACATGGCCTACCAAGGCTTTCGCGACAGCATCGAAGCCGACGGCGCGGCGGTACACGCGTTTGTGGCTGCGGGCATTCACTGCTTGGTGGCCACCTCGTTCTCCAAGTCGTTTAGCTTGTACGGCGAACGCGTGGGCGCGCTCAGCGTGGTGTGCCAGTCGGCAGACGAATCGGCTCGGGTCTTGTCCCAACTCAAGCTAATTGTGCGCACCAACTATTCCAACCCGCCCACGCACGGCGCGGCCTTGGTTGCCACCGTGCTGGGCACGCCCGAGTTGCGCCAGCAGTGGGAGGCCGAGCTCGGCAGCATGCGCGAGCGTATCAAAGCCATGCGCGCGGCGCTGGTGCAGGGACTGGCCGAGGCCGGGGTGACGCAAGACGTCAGCTTCATCACCGAGCAAGCTGGCATGTTCAGCTACAGCGGCCTATCAGCCGAGCAAATGCAGCGGCTACGCAGCGAGTTTGGGGTGTACGGCGTGAACTCGGGGCGCATTTGCGTGGCCGCGCTCAACACCGGCAACGTGGCCTACGTGTGCCAAGCCATGGCCGCGGTCATGAAGCACCAGGCTGAAGTGGTATAACCCATTGACTGGCCACGGCGGCCAACACCAGGTAGCTCCTCTTATGCTGTACCAAATTTACGACGCGCAACGCACCCTCATGGAGCCGTTTGCCGACTTGGCGCAAGCCACCGCCAAGTTCTACTCCAACCCGTTGTCGCCGCTGAGCCAAATGCCGTTCTCGCAGCGCGTGGCCGCCGGCTACGAGTTGCTGTACCGCTTGGGCAAAGACTACGAAAAACCGACCTTTGACATTCACACGGTACACATCAACGGGCAAAGCGTGGCGGTGCAAGAACGCGTGGAAATCGACGTTCCGTTTGCCGAGCTGAGGCGTTTTAAACGCTTCAGCGACGACGTGCAGACCCTAGCCCAGCTCAAAGCGCACCCGCCGGTGCTGGTGGTCGCGCCGCTGTCGGGCCACTACGCCACGCTGCTGCGCGACACGGTGCGCAGCCTACTGCACGACCATAAGGTGTACATCACCGACTGGCGCAACGCCCGCACCGTGCCTGCCGAAGAAGGCGAATTTCGGCTGGACGATTACATTAACTACGTGCAGCGCTTTGTGCGGCATATTCAGGCGCAATACGGCGTGTGCCACGTCATCAGCGTGTGCCAGCCCACCGTGCCGGTCCTGGCGGCCATCTCGCTCATGGCCGCGCGCGGTGAGACGACACCGCAAAGCATGGTCATGATGGGTGGGCCAATTGATGCCCGCCGCTCTCCCACGGCGGTGAACACGCTGGCCACCAACCGCAGCATCGAGTGGTTTCGGGCCAACGTGATTTACCGCGTGCCACCCTCGTTTGCCGGGGCCGACCGTTTGGTTTACCCCGGGTTTTTGCAGCACGCGGGCTTTGTGGCCATGAACCCAGACCGCCACGCGCAAAGCCACTACGACTACTTCATGCAGTTGATTCAAGGCGACGACGGCAGCGCCGAGTCGCACCGCAAGTTTTACGACGAATACAACGCGGTGCTGGACATGGACGCGGCCTACTACCTGCAAACCATTGAAACTGTGTTTCAAAAGTTCTCGCTCATGAAGGGCACATGGGACGTATGCAACGAGCAAGGCGACATGGAGCGCGTTAAGCCACAAACCATTAAGCGCAGCGCGTTGTTAACCATTGAAGGCGAGCTCGACGACATCTCGGGCTCGGGCCAAACCCACGCCGCCCTGCCCCACAACGGCATCGACCCGGTGCCCGTGGCTTGCCAGCTGGTGCAGGCGTTTCAGACCATCATCACCCGCAACAAAAAGCCGGTGGATGCGGGCGTGATTTCGGTGACCATGATCCACGCCGGCGAGGCCACCAATGTGGTGCCGGACTATTGCGTGCTGGAGGGTACAGTGCGCACCTTCAGCATCGAGGTACTGGACATGATCGAGCAGCGCATGCGCGAGTTGTCCGAGGGCCTTTGCGCCGCTTTTGGTGCCCACTGCGAGTTTGTGTTTGACCGCAATTACCCACCCACGATCAACAGCGCACCCGAGGCCGCCTTTGCCCGCGAGGTGATGGCCGCCATCGTGGGCGCAGACAAGGTGCTGGCGCAAGAGCCCACCATGGGCGCGGAAGACTTTTCCTACATGCTGCAGGCCAAGCCCGGCGCGTACTGCTTCATTGCCAACGGCGATGGCCAGCACCGCGAAATGGGCCACGGCGGCGGCCCCTGCACTCTGCACAACCCCAGCTATGACTTCAACGATGAGTTGATTCCGCTGGGCGCCACCTACTGGGTCGAGCTGGCCACACGCTGGCTGGCCCAAGCACGCTGAGGAGCTCCAGGATGCAGCACAAACCTCGCTTTCTGGTGTTGGGTGGCAGCGGTTTTGTGGGCCGCCATGTGTGCGAACACCTGGTGCGCGCCGGGTGCGATGTCACGGTGCCCACGCGTCGTCCCGACCGTGCCACGGCCGTGCAAACCTTGCCTGGCGTGACGGTGCTGCGCGCAAATGTGCATGACGACGCTGCGCTGCACTCACTGGTACGCGGGCACGACGCGGTCATCAACCTGATTGCCATCCTGCATGGCAGCGCTGCGCAGTTTGAGGCGGCGCATGTGCGGCTGCCGCAACGTTTGGCCCAGGCCATGCACGCCGCCGGTGTGCGCCGCCTGGTGCATGTGAGCGCCTTGGGGGCTGACCCTGCAGGCCC
>JALRBF010000297.1 GCA_023262365.1 Burkholderiaceae bacterium | reverse complement strand
CGGTGGCAGCGCCGGGCGGTCGGGGTCTTGGCGCAGCAGGTTGTGGCGCTCGTGCGTGTCGTGCCAAAAGCGCTGCATGGCCGCGTCCACGTCGCCGTGTAACACCAAGGTGGTGGCCGCGCCGGTGTAGTCCAGCAAGGTGGCGGTGTGGTCAAAAAACAAGGGCAGGTAGTATTCCACGCCGGCGGCCGCCACGCTGTGCCCCATGTCTTTGTATACCCGGCTTTTGGTGGGGTCGCCCTCCATGTGTTCGCGCCAGCGTTGGCGAAACATGGCCTGCGCCGCCTCGTCCATGGGAAATTCGCGCCCGGGTAAAAGTTGCACCGAGGGCACCGGGTACAGGCTGCGCTGGGTGTCGGGGTCAAAGGTTCGTATGGTGTCGATTTCGTCGTCAAACAAATCGAGCCGCAGCGGCATGGTCGCGCCCATGGGAAACAGGTCAATGATGCCGCCGCGCACCGCGTACTCGCCTGGACTGATGACTTGGGTGACGTGCCGGTACCCGGCCATGACCAATTGCGCGCGCAACGCCGACTCGGCCAGCTTTTGGCCGGTGGCAAAGGTAAAGGTGTAGCCGGCCAAAAACGCCGGTGGCGCCAACCGATGCTGAACCGCGCTGGCGCTGGCTAGCACCACTTGCACCGGTTCGCTGTGGTGCGCGCGTTGATGCACTTGCCACAGGGTGGCCAAGCGCTCGCTGATGAGGTCTTGGTGTGGCGAAAAATGGTCGTAGGGCAGGGTCTCCCAGTCGGGCAGCACGGCCGCACGCGTTTGCGGGGCAAAGAAGTGCAGCGCGTCTTTGAGGCGGTGGCAGTCAGCGGCATCGGCACAGACCACCAGCACCAAGCGGCCGGCTTGATGTTCTTGTTCGGTTAGGGTGGCCAGCCAAAGGGCGTCACCGTCCGGTGGCGGCATGGGGCAGGCCACGCGCTGGCCGGCGACCCGTGAAGGTAGTTGCATACCTGGGATTTTAGAATGTCGCCATGGACCCTTTTGCTGATCCCGCCGCTGCCGCCGTGCGGCCGCGCTGTCACGCGGTGGTGCCGTGCGCGGGCACGGGCTCGCGCATGGGGCAGGAGCTGCCCAAACAATACGTGGCGCTACACGGCCAGCCGCTGGTTTTGCATACGCTGGCGGCGCTGCGTGCCGTGGCGGCGGTGCAGCGCGTGGTGGTGGTGTTGGCGCCGCAAGATGGGCATGCCGTGGACTGGCCCAGCGGCTGCGAAACCCTGCGCCAAGGTGGCGTCACGCGGGCCGATTCGGTGCGCGCCGGGCTGGCGCATTTGCTTGGCACCGGGGCGCTGGCCACCGATTGGGTGCTGGTGCACGACGCGGCGCGGTGTTTGGTGACGCCGGCGCTGATTGAACGCCTAATAGATGCCTGCGCGCACGACGAGGTGGGCGGCCTGCTAGCGTTGCCGTTGGCCGACACCCTCAAACGCGCCAACGCCGAGCAACGCGCCGTGGACACCCCATCGCGCGAGCACCTGTGGCTGGCGCAAACACCGCAAATGTTTCGCCTGGGCCTGCTGCACCAGGCGCTGACGCAGGCCCAGGGTGCGGTAACCGACGAGGCCGCCGCGGTGCAAGCGCTGGGCTTGCGGCCCAAACTGGTTGCGGGTGACCCGACCAACATCAAAATCACGCTGCCGGCCGACTTGACGTTGGCCCGGGCATGGTTGAGCAAACACGAGGAGACCCCATGAGCGCAGCGTTTCGGGTGGGCCATGGTTGGGACAGCCATCGCCTCAAGGCTGGCCGTCCTTTGTGGCTGGCTGGCGTACAGGTGCCGCACACGCAGGGCCTTGACGGCCACTCCGACGCCGACGTGGTGCTGCACGCGCTGGTTGATGCGCTGCTGGGCGCGGCCGGCTTGGGCGACATTGGCACCTTGTTTCCCGACACCGATGCCACGCACCACGGCGCAGCCTCATCGGGCTTTGTACAAGCGGCGTTGCGCCTGGTGCACCAAGCCGGTTGGCGCGTGATGAACGTGGATATTACGGTGGTGGCGCAGGCGCCCAAGCTGGCCGCGCACAAAGCCGCCATGCGCGCGCGCGTGGCCGAATTGCTGCAGGTCAACGCCTCGGTGGTTAACGTCAAAGCCAAAACCGCCGAGGGCCTGGGCCCCGTGGGCCAAGGCCAAAGCATGGAAGCGCACGTGGTGCTGCTGCTGCAGCCCGCGTAGTGCGCTCCGGGCGCGCGGCCAGCGGCGCTTTACTGCGCCGTCCAGCCGCCGTCCATGGTCCAGGCCGCGCCTTGCACGTTGCTGGCGGCGTCTTGGCACATAAACACCGCCATTTCAGCCAATTGCTCGGGGGTGGTGAACTGGGTTTGTGGCTGCTTTTCGCCCACCAATTGGCGTTTGGCCTCGTCCACCGTGATGCCCAGCGCGTTGGCCTTGGCGTCAACTTGTTGCTGCACCAGCGGCGTGAGCACCCATCCCGGGCAAATGGCGTTGCAGGTTACGCCGGTGTTGGCCGCTTCAATGGCGGTGACTTTGGTCAAGCCAATGATGCCGTGCTTGGCGGCCACGTAAGCGGCCTTTTGTGCCGATGCCACCAGCCCGTGGGTGGAGGCGATGTTGATGATGCGGCCCCAGCCGGCTTGCGTCATGGCCGGCAGGGCCAGCCGCGTGGTGTGAAACGCGCTGCTGAGGTTAATGGCAATCACCGCGTCCCAGCGCTCGGTGGCAAACGCCTCAAGCGGCGCCACGTGCTGGATACCGGCGTTGTTGACCAAAATGTCAACGCGGCCCATGCGCGCCACGGCCTCGGTCATCATGGCCTCGATTTCGCCGGGTTGCGTCATGTCGGCGCCGTGGTGCATCACCTTGGTGCCGTGTGCGGCCACGGCATCGCACGCGGCTTGGGCGTCGCCAAAGCCGTTGAGCACCACGTTGGCCCCGTGGCGCGCCAGGGCGTGCGCCATGCCCAAGCCAATGCCGCTGGTCGAGCCCGTAACCAGCGCGGTTTTTCCCTTTAAAAATTGCATGATGATGTCCCGAAGTCAAGTACGATAAGGCTAGCCAGGGCGGCGTTTGGCGCGGCCTAGGCACGGCATGACAAAACCCACATTACACCACCTCACCCTTACCGATAGCCTGCAAACCGGCGGCCAGCGGCAGCTGGCGTGGTGGCAGTGGCAGCACCCGGCGTGCGCCCAACCCGAGCACGTGGTGCTGGCCGTGCATGGGCTGACGCGGCAGGCACTTGACTTTGACGTATTGGCCCAAGCGCTGGCCCCGCATCGCCGTGTGGTGGCTTTGGATGTGGCCGGGCGCGGCCACAGCGACTGGCTAAGCGACCCCGCGCGCTACGCCGTGCCCACCTACGTGGCCGATACGCTGGCCCTGATTCAACACCTGCAGCCGCGTGAGCTTAGCTGGGTGGGCACCAGCATGGGGGGACTGATTGGCATGGCGCTGCTGGGCAGTGGCGCGGCGCAGGCGCGCGCCTTGGTGCTGAACGACGTGGGGCCCACCCTGGAGTGGCCGGCGCTTAGGCGCATTGGTGCCTACGTGGGGCAGGCGCCGGTGTTTGCCACCCAAGACGAG
>JALRBF010000029.1 GCA_023262365.1 Burkholderiaceae bacterium | reverse complement strand
GGGAGGTGAAGGAACGCCTTGGATTGGTCAACAGCACTTCAGTCATGAAAATCATGTGTTTGCCAACATTGGTGATGGTACTTATTTTCACAGTGGCATTTTGGCCATTCGCCAAAGCATTGCTGCGGGAATCAACATCACGTACAAAATTTTGTACAACGATGCCGTGGCCATGACCGGTGGCCAGGCCATTGGCGAGCGCCCCGAGGGCCACAGCGTGGCGCAAATCGCGCAAAGCGTGTTGGCCGAAGGGGCGCAGCAATTGGTGGTGGTCACCGATCAACCCGAAAAGTACCCCGCCGGCGTGCTGCCAGCGCGGGCCAAGGTAAGACACCGAGACGACCTGGACACCGTGCAGCGCCACCTGCGCGAGGTGGCCGGCACCACGGTCATCATTTACGACCAAACCTGCGCCACCGAAAAGCGCCGCCGGCGCAAGCGCGGCAAGATGGTGGACCCCGCGCTGCGGGTGTTTATTAACCCCGAGGTGTGCGAAGGCTGTGGCGACTGCAGCGTGCAGAGCAACTGCCTCAGCGTGGAGCCGCTGGAGACCCCACTGGGGCGCAAGCGCACCATCAACCAAAACACTTGCAACAAAGACACCTCGTGCCTCAAAGGCTTTTGCCCCAGCTTTGTCACGATTGAAGGCGGGCGCTACGTGGGCACCAAGCCAGCGGCTGCACCGGTGGCCCCGCGCGCCCTTGCCGAGGACCTGCCCTGGCCCACCTTGCCCGAGCTGCACACGCCGTGGGGCATGCTGGTGGCCGGCGTGGGGGGTACCGGCGTGATTACGATTGGGCAGTTGCTTGGCATGGCCGCGCACCTCGAGGGCAAGGGCGTGGTCACGCAAGACTCGGCCGGTTTGGCGCAAAAAGGCGGGGCCACGTGGGCCCACGCGGTTATTGCCGCGCGTCAAGACCAGTTGCACAGCACGCGCGTTGACGTGGCCGCCGCCGAGGTGGTGCTGGGCTGCGACCCCATTGTTGCCGCCGGCCACCAAACCTTGCTGCGCGTGCGGCACGGACAAACGCGGGTGGTGCTCAACAGCCACGCCACCCCCACGGCCAGCTTTGTGCAACACACCGCGTGGCAAAACCCGGCCCAGGCCTGCGCCGCGCGCGTGGCGCAGGCCGTGGGCGAGCCGCTGGTGGCGGCGTTTGACGCGCACCGCGTAGCCACCGAGCTGTTGGGCGACAGCATTTACATCAACCCCATGGTGCTGGGCTTTGCCTGGCAAAAAGGGTGGGTGCCCTTGCACCTGCAAGCACTGCGCCGCGCCATTGAACTCAACGGCGTGGCCGTGGCCAACAACCTCGCGGCGTTTGACTGGGGCCGGCGCTGCGCCCACGATTGGCCCGCGGTGCAAGCCTTGTTGCGCCCGGCGCAGGTGGTGCAGTGGCACGCCAAGCCCACGCTTGAGGCGCTGGTGGCCGACCGGGTGCAGCGCCTGACACGCTACCAAAACCCTGCCTTGGCGCAACGCTACCAAGCGCGCGTACAAGCGGTGCAACAGGCCGAGCAGGCGCTGCCTGGCGTTGGGCCTGGCTTGCCCCTAACCGAGGCGGTGGCGCGCCAGTACTACCGCGTGCTGGCCATTAAAGACGAGTACGAAGTGGCGCGCCTGTACACCAGCGGCGACTTTGTGCAACAGGTGCGGCAACAGTTCGAGGGCCAGGCCAAGGTGTTTTTTCACGTGGCCCCTGCGTTTTTGGCGCAACGCAACGCGCGTGGCCAGCCCGTTAAGCGCCGCATCGGCGGCTGGCTACTGGGCGCCATGCGGGTGCTGGCGGCCATGCGCGGGCTGCGTGGCAGCGTCTGGGACGTGTTTGGCTACCATCCCGAGCGACGCGCCGAGCGCGCCTGGCAGGCCGAGTACGAGACGGCGCTGGCGCAGGTGGTGGCCACGCTGGATGCGCCGCGCCACGGGCTGGCGGTGCAAATTGCGCAAGTCGCCGAGCAGGTGCGGGGCTACGGACACGTCAAAATGAACAACCTGCAAGCCACACGCCACACCCTGGCGGCGCTGCAGCGGCGTTGGGCCGGCGATGCACCCGCCCCAAGCCACCCGCCCCACCCGCCCCGCCTGCACACGAGCGAACCTGAGGCCACCGTACCCGGCGGCTCCGGAGTGGCTTGAGCGTTGCATACAATGGCGGATTAACCATGTTTTGGAGTGAGCTGTGTTGATTTCCAACGCCTACGCGCAAGCCGCTGGGGGCGGCGAGCCCTCGTCGCTGATGACGCTGCTGCCTTTGCTGTTGATGTTTGTGGTGCTGTACTTTGTGATGATCCGGCCCCAAATGAAACGCCAAAAAGAGCACAAAGCCATGATTGAAGCCTTGGCCAAAGGCGACGAGGTCGTCTCGGCCGGTGGCATCGCGGGCAAGGTCACCTCGGTGGGCGAGAGCTTTGTGGGCTTGGACATCGGCGGCAACGTTGAGGTGCAGCTGCAGCGTAGCGCCGTGGCGCAGGTGCTGCCCAAAGGCAGCCTCAAATAACGCGACCGATTTCTTTACCAACGCGGTGCGGCCCCGGGTCGCGGACGCGGCCTCACGGGTGAGCGCATGAACCGATTTCCCCTATGGAAGTACCTGGTACTGGCCCTGGCGCTGGTGCTGGGTGTGCTGTACACCGCGCCCAACTTTTTTGGTGAGGCCCCTGCGGTGCAGGTCTCGGCGCTGCGCAGCACCGTGCGGGTTGACTTGGCGCTGATGCAGCGGTTGCAGCGCACCGTAGGCGAAGCGGGCTTGCAAGTCCAAGGCAGCGTGCTGCAAGGCAACTCGGCCGTGCTGCGCTTGGCCAGCGCCGACGACCAGCTGCGCGCGCGCGATGTGCTGGACAAAGCCCTCAACCCCAACCCGCAAGCCCCTGCCTTTGTGGTGGCGCTGAATTTGGTCTCGCGCACCCCGCAGTGGATGCAAGACCTGCTGGCCAAGCCCATGTACCTGGGCTTGGATTTGCGTGGCGGGGTGCACTTTTTGTTGCAAGTTGACATGGCTGCGGCGCTGCAAAAAAAGCTCGACACCACGGCGGCGGATTTGCGACTGGCGCTGCGCAGCGAACGCTTGCGCCACCAAGGCATTGCGCGCGAAGGCGCTGCGGTGGTGCTGACCCTGCGCCC
>JALRBF010000120.1 GCA_023262365.1 Burkholderiaceae bacterium | reverse complement strand
TGTCGAACGCAATTTTTTGGATGGTTGAGGCAATTTTCTTTTTCTCGCCCATGTCGGTGGTGGCCGCAAATTTTTGCTTCAACGACTCGATTTCGGCGTTTTCTTGCCAGCCAAACCAGCCCTTGCCCTCGGCCTTGACGTTGAACATGGCCATGGTCAGCGGGCTGGCAATGTCAGCGGCGTTCCACGCGGTCAAGAAGATGTTCCAACCGCCCTGGCCAATGGGGTCTTTTTTGGCGCGGCGTGCCACCAGCGAGGCCCAGTCCATTTGCTCGAGCTTGACGTTAAAACCCACTTGCTTGAGCTGCTGCTCGGCCACCAGCGGAATCTTGGCAATCACCGACAAGTCGGTGGGACGCATCAGCACGATGGGGGTGCCGTCGTAGCCCGATTCTTTGAGCAGCGCTTTCGCTTTTTTAATTTGCGCTTTTCCAGTGAAGTAGCCGGTGTTTTCATCGGCATACGCCGTGCCGCAAGGGTACATGCTGCGGCACAGACGGCCCAGTTCGGGCACGCCCACCTGAATCTTGATGAATGCCGCTTGCGTGAGGGCCATCATGGCGGCCTGGCGTACCTTGACGTTATTGAACGGCGCCAGCGTGTGGTTGAAGCGCAAGATGTATTGCAAACCGGCCGGCGAGTAGTCTTCGACCTTGATGCCCTTCATCTTCTTGACCGAGTAGTACTTCTCGAAGGGTAACTGCTCCATCATGTCGACTTCGCCGGTCTTGAGGGCGTTAACCTGCGTTTCGGCGTCCTTGATAATCACCCACTCGACGCGGTCGAAGTTAACCACCTTGCCACCAGCCAAGCCATCCGCGGGCTCGCTACGCGGCACGTAGTCAGTATTTTTTTCGAATACCACCTTGGAGCCCGATACAAACTCGCTGGCCACAAACTTAAACGGGCCAGACCCAACGGACTCTTTGATCTGCTCGTTGGCTGGGGTGTTGGCCAAGCGTGCCGGCATGATGAAAGGTACGTTGGAGGAGACCTTGCCCAACGCATCGACCACGATGCCGCTGGGGCTCTTGAGCTTGATCACGAAGTGATCTTCGGTGGGGGTATCAAAGCCCTCCACGTTGGCCATGAGCACGCCGCCAAAGGCGTCTTTGGCGCCCCAACGCTTGATGGATGCCACCACGTCGGTGCTGGTGACCTTGGAGCCGTCATGAAACTTTAGGCCTGGACGCAACTTAAAGCGCCAGGTTTTGAGGTCGGCGGTGGAGCTGTAGGTGTCCACCATTTGTGGCTGAATACGGCCCTTGGAGTCCTCGGAGAACAAGGTGTCATAAACCATGTAACCGTAGTTGCGCGTGATGTACGCGGTGGTCCATATGGGATCCAGAACACTCAAGTTCGAGTGCGGAATGACCCTCAGTGTCCGCTTATCGTCGGCAGTCGCGGGCGTTGCCAGCGTTGCCGCTGCTAACGCCACAGCCGCGGCGATTGAGGCGAAGTTTCTACGTCGCATTTCATAGCTCCTTTTGTATTTTTGGCGGGACCCGGTTGGACCAGGATCGTTCCAGCGGATAATTCAACCGCTCGGTCGGACTATGCCATTGAACCCCACCCACACCGATCATGGATATCCCTAACACCTCTGCACTCTCGCTAAGCCAAGCTCTTGCTACGGGCTCGCTCAGTTGCGAGGAACTGATGCGAGCCACGTTAACACAAATTCATCAAACGAATTCCCAGCATATAGCTATTGTGAGTCGAGTAGACGACGACGTGCTGCTGGCACAAGCCCGCCAACGCGACCACGAGTTGGCCAAAGGTCAGCGCATGGGCTGGCTGCACGGCATACCCCAGGCCGTAAAAGACTTATCCGACGTGGCCGGACTGCCCACCAGCATGGGTTCGCGCGCGCTGTACCCGCTGCACCCCACGGGGGACGGGCTGGTGGCGGCACGGTTGCGCGCGCAAGGCGCGATTTTTGTGGGAAAAACCAACACACCAGAATTTGGGCTGGGCTCACACACCTTTAACGATGTGTTTGGCGCCACCAAAAACGCGTGGAATCCTCAGCTCAGTGCCGGCGGCAGCAGCGGCGGGGCGGCCGTGGCGCTGGCCTTGCGCATACTGGCCGTGGCCGATGGCTCAGATTTTATGGGCAGCCTGCGCAACCCGGCGGGTTGGAACCACGTGTTTGGCCTGCGCCCCACACCCGGGCGCGTGCCCAACATGTTGCCTACGCCCGGCGGGCTGGAGCAACTGGGCACCGAGGGCCCCATGGCGAGGCACATCGACGACTTGGCCATGATGCTGGCCACGCTGGCCGGGCCGCACCCCCAAGCCCCTCAGGCCTTGGCCGACGACCCCGCTGCGTTCACTCCGCCGGTGCCGCCCGCGGCCCAAGGCGTGCGCGTGGGCTGGCTTGGCGACTTGCAAGGGCATTTGCCGTTTGAAGACGGCATTTTGGACATGTGCCAACACGCCCTGGGCACGCTGGCCCACGCTGGCTGCCACGTAGACGACGCCACGCTGCGCGTGAACCTTGATGCGGTATGGCAAGCGTGGCTGGTGTGGCGCAACGTGCTGGTGGGCAGCAAACTCAAGCCATTGGTACAACGCCCCAATGCCAGAGATTTGATTAAACCCGAGGCTCTTTGGGAACACGACCGCAGCCTGAGCTTTACCACGCAAGACGTGACGCAAGCCCAGCACTCCCGCAACGAACTGGTGCAAGCCTTTGATGACTTATGGCAGCGGTTTGACGTGCTGGCCTTACCGGTGTCTCAGGTGTGGCCGTTTGACGTGAACTGGCGCTGGCCGGAGCAAATTAACGGCCGAACCATGCAGACTTACCACCACTGGATGGAGGTGGTGCTGTACGCCACCTTTGCTGGCCTGCCGTGCCTGTGTGTACCCGCTGGCTTTGGTGCCAACGGCCTGCCCATGGGGCTGCAGCTCATGGCCAAGCCCAAGGCCGAATGGACGTTGCTGCGATTGGGCAAGGCTTATGAAGAGGCCGCCTCTGCCATGCTGGCCAAGCGCCCGGGAGTGCTTGACAGTGCCTCTACCTGAACGCGACACCGCGATCACTGCGCGGGGGAAACGCAGGACTAGGCAGCATTGGCAGGCGCCAGAACAGCTAAATCCATAAGGTGCAGCACAGCTAAGGCCATGACTTTGGCCGAATCCACCAGTTCGGCCACGCCCACGTATTCGTCGGGCTGGTGCGCCAAATCCAAAATACCGGGGCCGTAAGCAATGCAGTCCCGCAGCTTGCCGGTGCGCACGATGTGCTTTT
>JALRBF010000113.1 GCA_023262365.1 Burkholderiaceae bacterium | reverse complement strand
GCCAGATGCACAGCCGCCAGCGCGGTGGCAAGGCCTTTTTGCAAGTGGGCGAGGGGCAGCAGGTGCTTAGGCCGGCTGCGTTGGACGCCGCCGCCGCTGATGGCGGGCCTTGCGCGCACGTGGCTTGCGTCAGTTCCGCCGGACGGGTGCTGACCTTTGCCCTGGAAGAGGTTAAGGCCATGGGCAGCGGCGGGCGTGGCGTGGTGTTGATGGGCTTGGACAAGGCCCAAACGTTGGTGGGCGTGGCAGGCTACACGCGGCGCGTGGTTATCAGTGGCCAAGGGCGCGGCGGGCGTGCACGCGAGGATTCGCTTGAACTGCGCGGCCTTAACGCGGCCCGCGCGACGCGCGGGCGCAAGGGCAAAAAAGTGGATTGGGGCTTTAAACCCGACGCCGTGCTCCGCGCCGACGACGCGCGGGGCTAAACAATATCCACCTGATGCAAGCCAAACCGACCGGTTGAGGCATCGGCCAAGTAGCGCTTGAGGGTCTCGCTGACGGTGCGAAAGGCCAACTCGTCCCACGGGATGTCGGCCGCGGCAAACAGCCGCGCCTCTTGGGTTTCGTGACCCGGGTCAAAGGTGGCGCTGAGCAATTGTGCGCGGTAAAAAAAGTGCACTTGCCCCACACGCGTGACGTTCATAACCGAAAACAACTCGTGCATTGCAAAGGTTGCGCCGGCTTCTTCACGGGTTTCGCGTGCCGCGCCCTCGGCCAAGGTTTCACCCATTTCCAAAAACCCCGCTGGCAGCGTCCACTTGCCCAAACGCGGTTCGATATTGCGCTTGCACAGCAAGATGCGGTCTTGCCATACGGGAATGGTGCCCACCACGTTGAGCGGGTTTTGGTAGTGGATGGTGTGACACGCTGGGCAGACCGCGCGTACTTTGGTGTCCCCGTCGTCGGGCACGCGGTTTTGCACGGCGGTGCCGCACGCCCGGCAATAGCGAACGGTGCGGTCACTCCACATGGCGCTGGGGGCTTGGGCGCGGCGGCATGGCTAGCGCACGCTCACGGTAATGGGTTGCAGGCCTTGCACATGGGCGTGCATGCGGTCGCCACGCTGCACCGCGCCCACGCCCTCGGGCGTGCCGGTAAAAATTAAGTCGCCGGGTTGTAAAGTCCACGCGTTGGACAGGTGGGCAATGGTCTCGGCAATGTTCCAAATTAGGTGCGCCACGGTGCTGGCTTGTCGGGGGGCATCGTTGACGTGCAAGCTGATGGCGGCTTGCTCAATGTTTGCCACGTGGGCCGCCGGCGTAATGGGGCCAATTGGGGCTGAGGCGTCAAAGGCCTTGCCAATGTCCCACGGGCGCCCTTGTTTGCGCATGGCCATTTGCAGGTCGCGCCGGGTCATGTCCAAGCCCACGGCGTAGCCGTACACGTGCGCCATGGCGTCTTTGGGGTCAATGTCGTGTCCACCGGTGCCAATGGCCACCACCAGTTCCACCTCGTGGTGCAAGTCCTGGGTTAGGCTGGGGTAGGGGATGCTGCCGCCTTGGGCGGCGATGGGGACCAAGGCGTCGTTGGGCTTTAAAAAGAAAAACGGCGGTTCGCGTCCGGTGTAGCCCATCTCTTGCGCGTGTGCGGCGTAGTTGCGTCCTACGCAGTACACGCGGTGTACCGGAAACTGCTGGTCGATGCCGTGCACCGGTAGGCATACCGCAGGGCCGGCTGGCCATGGGGTGGAAACGGTCATGGGTGGATTCTCTCCTCTCGGTGAATCGCCAGCGCCTGTTGCGCGGGTCGGTCGGAGAAGCTAAAGAGCACGCAGCCCGAGGTGCTGCGCCAATGCACGGTGTGCCAAGAAGGCACCACCAAGTGATCGCGAGGCCCAAAGGGCAGTACCTCGGGCGGTGAGTCGGCGTCGCGATGCCAATGCAGCTCGCCACTGCCCTCAACCACGCTAAAGACGGTACCGTCGGTTTGACGCCACGGTTGGCCCGTAAAGCCCGCGGGTAAGCGCTGCAAAAAGGTACCCATGGTGGGCATGGGCCACCCGCCCG
>JALRBF010000034.1 GCA_023262365.1 Burkholderiaceae bacterium | reverse complement strand
GGGCCTGGATTTCTGCTCGCGTGCGGCAAACTCGGGCTCTTGCACCATGTTCACGTAGTGCTTCATGCCCTCGCCGCCTGCGTAGGCATGGGCGAACTGGAAGGTGTTGTACCAGTTGATGTGGATGCCCGCGAGGGTGATGAACTGGAACTTGTAGCCCAGGGCGCTGAGTTCGTCTTGGAACGCGGCAATGGTTTTTTCGTCTAGGTTTTTGCGCCAGTTAAATGAGGGGCTGCAGTTGTAGGACAGCAGCTTCCCCGGGCACTCGGCGTGCACGGCCTGGGCAAACTCGCGGGCAAAGCCCAGGTCGGGGGTGCCGGTTTCGCACCACACCAAATCGGCATACGGCGCGTAGGCAACGCCGCGGCTAATGGCTTGCTCCAAACCATTTTTTACGCGGAAAAAGCCTTCAGCCGTGCGCTCGCCAGTTAAAAAGCGCTGGTCGTTGGCGTCGTGGTCTGAAGTAATAAGGTTGGCGGCCTCGGCGTCGGTGCGCGCCAGCACAATGGTGGGCACCCCCATGACGTCCGCCGCAAAGCGCGCCGCCACCAGCTTTTCTACAGCCTCTTGGGTGGGCACCAGCACCTTGCCGCCCATGTGGCCGCATTTTTTTACGGCGGCGAGTTGGTCTTCAAAGTGCACACCGGCAGCACCTGCGGTGATCATGTTTTTCATGAGCTCAAAGGCGTTAAGCACGCCGCCAAAGCCGGCTTCGGCGTCGGCCACGATGGGCAAAAAGTAGTCAATAAACGCCGGGTCGGTTGGGTCAATGCCGCGCGCCCACTGAATTTCGTCGGCGCGTTTGAAGGTGTTGTTGATGCGGCGCACCATGGCGGGCACCGAGTCGTAGGCGTACAGCGACTGGTCGGGGTACATGGTTTCGCTGGTGTTGCCGTCGGCAGCCACCTGCCAGCCCGACAGGTACACCGCCTCGAGCCCAGCTTTGGCCTGTTGCATGGCCTGCCCGGCGCTGATGGCGCCAAAGGCGTTGACGTAGCCTTTTTTGGCACCCCCGTTGATGCGCGCCCACAACCGCTCGGCGCCGCGCTGGGCCAGCGTGTGCTCAATGGCTACACTGCCACGCAGGCGCACCACATCGGTGGCGCTGTAGCCGCGCTTCACACCCCGCCAGCGCGGGTTGGTGTCCCAGTCGGTTTGCAGGGCATCAATGGCTTGTTGGCGGGTGGGTTGGCTCATAAGGTGACTCCAAGAGAGGTTAAAACGATGGGGTAATGATATATCTTATATAAGACTTGATATACTCTTGTGTCTTATATAAGACAAAATTTTTTGTCTTTATTTTTCAATGGTTTATGCTGTCGATTTCGCTATTCAAAATCTATTTTTTCACCATGAGAAACTCAACACCTCGTGATTGCACGTGGCTTTTTATATCGTGAAAAACAATTTCCGTGATGTGCAATAACCCCTCTGCGCGCTGGGTTGGCTACGCCGCCTTGAGCGCCAGCATGGCGCTGGTGGGGGCGTACGTGGCGCTGGCCAAGCCGCTGGTGGCGCTGCTGCCCGTGCTGTTGGTGGCGTGGTTGCGCTTTGGCATTGCCGCGGTGGCCATGCTGCCATGGCTGCGCAAACCGGCCGATGAACCGGCGCTTACGGCGCGGGTGAAGTGGCTGGTTTTTTGGGATTCGCTGTTGGGTAACTTTTTGTTTTCGCTGCTCATGTTGTTTGGCGTCTCGCTCACCACGGCCAGCAGCGCGGGGGTGATTTTGGCGTTTATTCCGGCCATGGTGGCGCTGCTGAGCCGCGTGTTTTTACGCGAGGCCCTTACCCGCCAAACGCTGCTGGCCATTGGCCTGGCCGCAGCGGGCATTGCGTGGTACGCGGCGCAGGGCAACGTGTACACCGAGGCCGCCTACCCGCAGGCGTGGTTGGGCAACCTGTTGGTGTTTGGTGCGGTGTGCTGCGAGGCGGCCTACGCCGTGATTGGCAAACAACTGGCCGGCCATTTACGCCCGCGCCGCGTGGCCGCGCTGATTAACCTGTGGGGCCTGGCACTGTGTACCCCTGTGGCGCTGTGGCTGCTGCCGGGCTATTCGCTTGGTGTGATGGGCCTACCCGAGTGGGGCTTGTTGGTGTTTTATGCACTGGCCGCCAGCGTGGGCACCGTGTGGCTTTGGATTGCCGGCTTGCGCCATGTGCCCGCCAACCAGGCCGGGGTGTTTACGGTATGGTTGCCGGTATCCGCTGCGGCGGTGGGCGTGGGGGTGCTGGGCGAGACCATAACCGCTGCCCAAGCCGCCGCGCTGGGGCTGGCGCTGTTGGGCGTGGCGCTTACGGCGTGGCAGCGTGGCGCGCCGCATGGCGCCACAGCATCGCCCCCGCCACCACCATAGGCAGGCTTAACCATTGCCCCATGCTTAGGCCCAGCGAAAGTAGGCCAAGGTAGCTGTCGGGCTCGCGAAAGTACTCGGCCACAAAACGCAGCACGCCGTAGCCCATTAAAAACACCGCCGAAACCTGCCCCACCGGGCGCGGACGCCAGGCAAACCACCACAACACCACAAACAGCAACACCCCCTCGAGCGCCATTTGGTAAAGCTGCGAGGGGTGGCGCGGTTGGGAGTCGACCTGTGGAAACACCATGGCCCAGGGCAATGAAGGGTCCGCCACGCGGCCCCACAACTCGCCATTAATAAAGTTGCCCAAGCGGCCCGCGGCCAAGCCCAACGGCACGCAAGGCGCCACAAAATCCATGACCTGAAAAAACGCCAGCCCACGCCGGCGCGCGTACCACGCCAGGGCCAACAGCACGCCAATGAGCCCGCCGTGAAAGCTCATGCCGCCTTGCCACACGGCAACGATTTGCGCGGGGTGCTCGGCATAAAACGCCGGCTGATAAAACAACACGTACCCCAGCCGCCCGCCCAGCACCACGCCCAACATGCCCCAGACCAGCATGTCGTCGGGGTCGTGCCGCTGCCATCGCTCACCCAGCGGCGGCGGCCATGCCGCCATGCGGGCCACCTGACGCTTGCCCACGGCAACAAAAGACAAAAACGCCACGGCGTACATAAGGCCGTACCAGTGCAACGCCACGGGACCAATGGCCAGGGCGATGGGGTCAAACTGCGGATGTACCAACATGATTTTATTTTATGGCCTACGGCCCCCCTAGGCGCCCCATGCGTCCCATCAAGCCGCCCTACAATCGACAGTCATTGTTTTGATGGGCCAGTGATTCAACATGACCGATACCTCACCCCGCAAGCTGCGCAGCGCCAA
>JALRBF010000367.1 GCA_023262365.1 Burkholderiaceae bacterium | reverse complement strand
CGGTGACCGTGCCCGGCATGGTGGGCGGCTGGGTGGCCCTGCACCAGCGCCACGGCCGCCTGCCACTGGCCGAGGTGCTGGAGCCAGCGGCCGAACTGGCCGAAAAAGGCTACGCCGTACCCGTGGTGGTGCAACAAAAATGGGCCGCTGCCGTGCCCTTGCTGCAATCGCAACCGGGCTTTGCCCAGGTGTTTATGCCCCATGGCCGCGCGCCCGAGGTGGGCGAGCACTTTGCCCTTGCCGCAGCGGCGCGCACCCTACGCGCCATTGGCCAAACCCAAGGGCAGGCGTTTTACCAGGGCGAGTTGGCAGAAGCCCTTACCCGCTTTGTGCAGCAGCACGGCGGCGCGCTTGAGATGGCCGACATGCAGGCCTACCAACCCGAATGGGTCACCCCAATACAAGCCAACTACCGCGGCTACACCGTGCACGAAATGCCACCCAACGGCCAAGGTATTGCCGCACTCATGGCCCTGGGCATGGTGCAACACTTTGACCTGGCCGCCATGGGCCCCGACAACGTGCTGGCCCAACACATACAAATTGAAGCCATGAAGCTGGCCTTTGCCGACGTGTACCGCCACGTCGCCGACCCGCACGCCATGGCTTTAAGCACCCAAGAGCTGCTTGACCCGGCCTACCTGGCGCAACGCGCGCGCCTCATTAACCCCAAGCAAGCGCAGGTAATGGGCGCAGGCGACCTCGGCCGTGGCGGCACCATTTACCTCAACGCCGCCGACGCCAACGGCATGATGGTGAGCCTAATTCAAAGCAACTACATGGGCTTTGGCTCGGGCGTGGTCGAGCCCAGCACCGGCATTAGCCTACACAACCGGGGGCACGCGTTTCAAATTGGCGCCGACGCGCCCAACCCAAGCAATCAAGTCGCGCCGGGCAAGCGGCCGTTTCACACCATTATTCCGGGCTTTTTGTCGCACCAGGGGCAGCCGGTGATGGCTTTTGGCGTGATGGGGGCCAACATGCAGCCCCAAGGCCACCTGCAAACCTTGGTGCGCATGCTGGACCACCAGCAAAACGTGCAAACCGCCTGCGATGCGCCGCGCTGGCGTTTTTATCATGGCAAGGTGCTCAACCTCGAAGGCACCATGGCCCCGGCACTGGCCAGTGGCCTGATGGCGTTGGGCCACGAAGTTTCGGTGATTCAAGACAGCTACCAAGATTTTGGCGCGGGTCAATTTATTTGGCGTCAACCCGACTTTGCCCAACGCGGCTACGTGGCCGCCAGCGACCCCCGGCGCGACGGCGCCGCTGCGGCATGGATGTAGCCCCGGGCGCGCCCCACCGCAACCTGTGCACCGACTGCGGTGTGTCGCGCACCAGCCAGCCCAAGCGCTGCTCCAGCGCCTGCCAATTTATTGCGCCGCGCTACCCACAGCTTGAGCAGCAAGCCCATGGTCGCGCCGCGCACCCGCACAACGAGGCGCACTTTGGTGTACTCGAGGCCATGCACCAAGCCTGGTTGCAGCCGCCCCAGCCCGGGGCCCAATGGAGCGGCCTGGCCACCACGCTGGCGCAGCGGCTACTCGAGCAAGGGCGGGTAAGTGCCGTGCTTACCATGCAACCCCACCCCGATGACCCCTGGCGGCCGCAGCCCGTGCTGGTTACCCGTGCGCAAGACATGGCCCAGTGCCGCGGCATGCGCATGGGCTACGCGCCCCTACTGCAGCTGCTTGAGCCGGCGCTGGCCCAAGGCCACACCCGCTTGGCCGTGATTGGCATACCCTGCCAAATTTACGCCTTGCGCGCGCTGCAGCCCACGCTTAACCTGCAAGCGCTTTACACCATCGGCACGCCGTGTTCAGACAACACCACCACCGAAAACTTTCACCAATTTTTGGCCCGCATTGAGCCCCAGCCCGAGCAAGTAACCTACCTGGAGTTTTGCCCCGACTACCACGTGGAGCTGCGCTACCGCAGCGGCCGCGTGCGGCGCGTGCCGTTTTTGCAACTGCCGCTGGCCGATTTGCCCGATGATTTTTTTCCGACCACCTGCCGCACCTGTGTGGACTACACCAACCGCCTGGCCGACATTACCGTGGGCTACATGGGCGGCAGCGGCCAACAATGGGTGCTGGTGCGCAACGCGCGCGGGGCCGACATGCTTGGCCAACTCGGCCAAGCGGTGCAGCTTACCCCACCGCGCAGCAGCGGCCGCCGTGGCGGCTCGGTACGCGGCTTTGTGGCCAACACCCGGCGCGCCGCTGGTGGCTTGCCACTGCGCCGCATGCCGCAGTGGCTGCGGCCCTTGGTGGCTTGGCTGATGCCCAAAATCGGCCCCAAAGGGCTAGAGTTTGCCCGAGCCCGGGTAGAGATGAAAGCCGCCGAAACCGTGCTGCACCTGCGCCGAACCCATGCCGCGCGCATACCGCGCATGGTGCCTGCGCACGTGTGGCAGGTACTTAAGCCCTACGGCATCAAGCCGCTTGAGGCAGAGCGTGCCCCGACGCCGCCACCGCCTGCGCCGCCAGCGTAAGCGCGTGCAGCCGGGCCTCGGGGTCGTAAATGTCGCACACCAGCATCAGCTCATCGGCCTGGGTAAGCTGCTGCAACTCGTGCAAACGTTGCCCCACCGTCTCGGGCCCGCCCACGGCGGCGGCACCCAAAAAGTCTTGCAACCCGGCCAACTCTTGCGGCTGCAGCGTTTGTAGGTAGCCCGCCACCGGCGGCTGCAGCGCGCGCCGGTCGCCGCGCAAAATGCCCACAAAACGCTGGTACACCGACGTAGCCAAAAAATCGGCCTGTTCATCGCTGTCCGCCGCCACCAGTGGCACACCGATTACCACGTGCGGCTTGGGCCAACGCGCCGAGGGCTGATACCCGCTGCGGTACACCTGCAGCGCCTGCATCAGGTAGCGCGGCGCAAAGTGCGAGGCGAAGGCAAACGGCATACCCAACTGCGCGGCCAATTGGGCCGAGAACAAACTCGAGCCCAGCAGCCAAATGGGCACATGCGTGCCCGCCCCGGGCAAAGCCCGCACGCGCTGGCCCGGTTGCACGTCCCCCAACAGCTGCTGCAACTCCAGCACATCGCGCGGAAAATCGGATTCGCTCTCGACCCGGTCGCGCCGCAACGCACGCATGGTGGTGGGGTCGGTGCCGGGGGCACGGCCCAGGCCTAGGTCGATGCGCCCCGGATACAACTCGGCCAACGTGCCAAACGCCTCGGCCACCACCAACGGGGCGTGGTTGGGCAGCATGATGCCGCCCGAGCCCACGCGAATACGCTGCGTGCCCTGCGCCACGTGCCCCACCAGCACGGCTGTGGCCGAGCTCGCAACCCCGGCCAAATTGTGGTGCTCGGCCATCCAGAAGCGCACAAAGCCCAGCGACTCGGCGTGCTGCGCCGTACGCCGCGCCAACTGCAAAGCGCTGCCCACGCCGTGGCCCTCGCGCACCGCCACCAAATCCAGCATCGATAAAGCAAACGTCATGCGTTCCATTTTGACCCAAAACGCCACCACGCGGGGCGCCCGCTCACGCGCCACAGCAACCACGCAGCCAGCCCAAAATTGAGCACATTCCACGCCAGGCCATTCACAAATGCCGCACGGTAGCTGCCGGTTAAGTCAAACACCTGCCCCGACATCCACCCCCCCAGCGCCATACCAAACAACGTGGCCATAATGACCGAGCCCACCCGATGCCCAATTTGAGCGGTTGGAAAATGCTCGCGAACCACAATGGCGTAAGACGGCACAATGCCGCCCTGAAACAAGCCAAACAAGCCCGCCACCACGGTAAGCGACACCGGCCCCTGAAACGGCAAAAACAACACCAGCGCCAACGCCTGCGTGGCCGAGCCCAACAGCAGCGTACGCAGGCCGCCAATGCGGTCGCAAATCATGCCAAACACCAAGCGGCTAACAATGCCGGTAAACAGCATCAGCGACAACAAATCGGCGCCGCGTGCCGCGCCAAAGCCCAAGTCGGTGCAGTACGCCACAATGTGCACCTGCGGCATGGCCATGGCCACGCAACAACTTAGGCCAGCTAACCACAACACCTTTTCGGCCCGCGCCGGCGACATACCAAAAGGCCGTGCATCGGGGCCCAAGTAACCCACCTCGCTTGCCGGTGCAGCAGCGGGTTGGGCCGCCGCCGTGGCCCGCGTGGCCGGTGGCGCCGGGCGGCGTAGTGGCCACGCCAGCAGCGCCATGAGCAGCGCCGCCCCCAAGCCCAGCACCACATAAGCCTGGCGCCACCCCCATTCCTGCATGGCCCACGACATGGCTTGCGGCCACACCGTGCCCGCGGCGTAATTGCCACTGGCACACACCGCCACGGCCACCCCCCGGTACTTGCGCCACCACAGCGCCGTGTCGGCCAGCAGCGGCGCAAATGTGGTGGAGCTGCCCACCAAACCCAGCAACAGCCCATGCGCCAGCGAAAACGCCACCACCCCCTGCGCCATGCTCGCCAGCACAAACCCACTGCCCACACCCAGCGCACCCAGCAGCAACACACGCTGCAAGCCCACCCGGTCGGCCAGGCGCCCCATGACCATGCCCCCCACGCCAAAGCCAATCATCAGCAGCGTGTACGGCAGCGAGGCATCGCCGCGCCCAATACCAAACTCTTGCTGCACCTGCGGCAACACCACCGCCACCACGTACATGCCGCCGCTGCCCAAGGTCATCAGCAGCAAAATCACCACCAACCGCCACGCCGCTCGGCGCGAATCAATCCACTCAGCAGGCAAAGCGGGGGCAGGGGGCGGGTGCATGCGCGCATCATACGAGCCCCGGCCTGCCATTGGGCCCCAATTGGGCCCAATCTGTCCTATAGTCGGCGCCAACATCAACCACCCATGGGCGAGCCGTGAACGCGGAACAACTGACAAGCATGATTGTGAGCGGCGTTGCCGCCACCTTGGCGCTTGACGCATGGCAACGCCTGGTGCATCGCCTGGGTGGCTACCCCCCAAGCAACTGGGCCATGGTGGGCCGCTGGCTTGCGGTGCTGGTGCGCCGGGGCATAATATTTAACGACCGCCTAGCCAAAACCGAACCGGTGGCCCGCGAAGGGCTAATGGGCTGGAGCCTGCACTACGTGGTGGGCGTGGCCTACGCCGCGCTGTATTGGTACGTGTGGCGGCACGGCGAACTGTTGCAAGCCAACTGGCAACATGGCCTACTCGCCGGTGCGGTGAGCGTGGTGGTGCCTTGGTTCTTTTTTATGCCCGCCATGGGCGCCGGCGTGCTGGCGCGCCATGCCCCCAGCCCCACCCGCACCTGCTTGTCTGCCCTGGCCGGGCACACCGTATTTGGCGCCGCGCTGGGCGCCGCGCTGGGCGCCACACTGGCCTAAACCCGTGCGCGGGCGCTAGTTTGCCGCCTGCGCGTCGTCAAACCGCCGCGCCAGCGCCACGGCCGACTGCAGCAGCAACCGCGTATCGAGCCCCGAGGCAATAAAGTTCAGCCCACGCTGCACGTAGGCACGGGTTTGCGCATCGTCGGTAGACAAAATGCCCACCGCCTTGCCCGCGCGTTGCACCCGCGTTACCGCCTCGTTAATGGCGGCCTGTACCTTGGGGTGCCCCGGCTCGCCCACGTAACCCAGCGAGGCCGACAAATCGGAGGGCCCAATAAACACCGCATCCACCCCCGGCGTGGCGGCAATCGCATCAAGGTGCTGCAGCGACTCGGCCGTTTCGGCCTGCACCACCAAACACACCTGCGCATTGGCCTCGTGCACGTAGCGCGGGTGCATGCCCCAGCGCGAGGCACGCGCCCCGGCCACGCCACGTATGCCTCCACCGCCGTCGTTTTGCGGGTAGCGGCACGCCGCCACCAGCGCCTGCGCCTGCTCGGGCGTATCCACCATGGGCACCACCACCGTTTGCACGCCCAAATCAAGCACCTGCTTGATCGTGTCGCTGCGCTGATTGGGCACCCGCACCAGCGCCTGCGTTTGTGGGTAACCCGCCAGCACATGCAACTGCGCCAAAATGCTGCGTAAATCGTTGGGGGCGTGCTCGCCGTCAATCAATACCCAGTCAAACCCCGCCAAAGCGCAAATCTCAGCCGAATACGGGTTGGCCAAACTTAGCCACAAACCCATTTGCGAACGCTTGCCCAACAGGTTTTGTTTGAACCGATTTACAGGGGTAGAAGAGGGCGTCATGATGAACCAAAAGGGTAAGAAGAAAAAAATGCTCTGCGGTTTAAGCCTTGGGGTCGTAAAACGTAAGCCCCTCGATGCGTCGTGCCGCATCGGCAGGCATGCGCGCGCGCAGCTCCACCACGTTGCGGTCGGGGTCGCGCACAAACACCGACACGTGACCATCGCCAAACGTGACCGGGCCTTGCGTAATGGCAATTCCATGTTGTGCAAGCACGCGCTGGGTGTGGGCCATGTCGGGCACGCGCAGCGCCACGTGCGTTACCCCCGGCCACTTGGTGGGCTCATCCATCAGTCGGTTGCCGCCATGCTCGGTGGCCACGCCATTACAAATGAGGTTCAGTTCGACCCCGGCGGCGTTTTTGAGTATCACCACCGCGTCAAAATCCACCTCGTGCTCCACCGCAAAGCCCAGGCACGCATAAAAATCAATCGCCGCCTGGCGATGGGTGATTCGAATGCCCACGTGGTCAATGTGTTCGATGTTCATGGCCCCACCAAGTAACCCCTATGCTGATCATGTTACACGCCCCGGGTGTGACGCAAAATACCACCCAAGGGAGAACACGATGACTAGCTAGCCTTTGTTTTGACCACCAATACCCATCGGCAATGAGGAGCCAAATTACCAAGCAAAAGACAGCTATCGCCAGTTTTTCTTCACAGCCCCTCCCCCGATTAGAGTCGTCAATATCACATACACATTCGATTGAAGCCCCGACCGTTTGAAATCGACACGCAGGTCTGACTATCGCCACTCGTTTCAAAATTGAAACCGAAATCTGGGTTTCTTGACAAAGCCGGTCCCAGGTCGAAACTAACGGAGACGGCGCCGCCAGTAAGGTTGAGGGCTGTT
>JALRBF010000299.1 GCA_023262365.1 Burkholderiaceae bacterium | reverse complement strand
CACCGTTCCCGACGAGATGTTGTCCAGATGCCGGCCAATCTCAGCCTGCGGGAGAGGGGTCCGCACAGGGTCCGACGCCAGCAGCAAGTTGGTGCTGCTGATAGCAGCCCCGTTCATCTTGACCGGAGAAGTATCCTTGGTGTTGTTTTTTGTACGCGACCACGTGCAAGCCAGTCCTGGTCAAGAAGCTGGCCTGCTGGCCTTGTACTTTGTCAGTGCCGCGCTGGGCGTGCCGCTGTGGACGCGCGTGCTGCCCCGCCTTGGCTTGGCGCGTGGCTGGGGCCTGGGCATGCTGCTGGCGGTGTTGTCGTTTGCCTCGGCGGCGTGGCTGCCGCAAGGTGCCTGGCTGGGCTTTGCCCTTATTTGTGTGGGCAACGGCGTGGCCCTGGCCGCTGACATGGTGGCGCCCCCGGCACTGCTGGCGCTGTGGCTGGCGCGCAGTCAACCCCACGCATCCAACCACGCGGCGTACTTTGGCTGGTGGGGGCTGGTTAACAAACTGGCCCTGGCGCTGGCCGCCGGCATTGGCCTGCCCTTGTTGGGTGTACTGGGCTACCAACCCGGCGCCAGCGACACGCGCGCCCTAGCCTGGGTGTACGGGGCGCTGCCCTGCGTCATCAAACTCGCCGCCGCTACTTACTGGTGGCGCACCGGAATCAGGAGAATCGCATGACCCTTATCCCCTCGCATTGGCTAACCCGCGCCTTGGCACTCACGCTTGGCGCGCTGCTGCTGGGCTGCTCGTCACCGCGGGTAGAAGACTACAGCAACGACCGTCCCCGGCTGGACATGCGCCGCTACTTTAATGGCACGCTGGACGCCTACGGCATGTTCCAAGACCGAAGCGGGCGCGTGGTTAAACGCTTTCATGTGCTCATGCAAGGCAGCTGGGAAGGCAACCAAGGCGTGCTGGACGAGCGCTTTACCTACGCGGACGGCAGCACCGAGCGCCGCGTGTGGCGCCTGCAACTGCAAGACGACGGCCGCCTCACTGGTCGCGCCGACGACGTGGTGGGGCAGGCCAGCGGCCGCGTGGCCGGCAACGCCTTGCAATGGGCCTACACCTTGCGCCTACCGGTAGACGGCACGGTTTACGAAGTGCAGTTTGACGACTGGATGTTTTTGCTTGACGAGCGCGTCATGCTCAACCGCGCCGTCATGAGCAAGTGGGGCTTTCGCTTGGGCGAGGTTACGCTGAGCTTTGTCAAACGCGCACCCTAAGCCCCACCCATGTGGCCCCTGCCCCCCATGAACCCACCGCTTGCCCACTGGCAGGGCAAACACGTGTGGCTGGTGGGTGCCTCCTCGGGTATTGGCCTGGCCTGCGCCAACGCCCTGGCCCAAGCCGGGGCACGGGTGGCGGTTTCGGCGCGCAACGCAGCGGCCCTGCAGCGATGGTGCAGCCAACACCCGGGCAGCCTGGCCGTGCCGTTTGACGTAACCGACGCCCCGGCCACCGCCGAGGCCGCGCAACAGGTGCTGGCCCAATACCCGGCGCTGGACTTGGTGGTGTACTGCAGCGGGCACTACCAAGCGCAACGCGCAACCGCGCTTGACCCCATGCAAGTGCAGCGCCACATGGACATCAACTACCTCGGCGCCGTGCGTGTGCTGCACGCGGTGTTGCCGCGTCTGCTCGAGCAAGGGCACGGCCACGTTAGCCTGGTTAGCAGCGTGGCGGCGTGGCGCGGCCTGCCACTGGCACTGGCCTATGGCCCCAGCAAGGCCGCGCTCAGCCACTTGGGCGAGGTGTTGTACCAAGACCTCAGGCCACTGGGCTTGGGCGTGAGCGTGGTGCATCCAGGCTTTGTACAAACGCCGCTTACGGCCAACAACCGCTTTCATATGCCCGGCTTAATGCAGCCCGAGCAAGCCGCCCAGCGCATGCTGCGCGGCTGGGCCAAGGGGCGCATGAACATTCACTTTCCCAAACGCTTGAGCTGGGTCTTGCTGCTGCTGCGCGTGCTGCCCGCGCGCTGGGCCATGGCCTTGATTCGCCGCACCACCACAGGCTAACGCCATGCCCGCACCGCACGCCAGCCCACCCCTGCAAGCCCTGGTGCAGTGGTTTGAGACGCTCAGCCCACAAAGCCTTGAGCAACTGCCCACCCACTACAGCGACCAGGCCTACTTTAAAGACCCCTTTAACGAGGTGCGCGGCCAGCAGGCCATTGCGCGCATCTTTACCCACATGTTTGCCACGCTTGATGCGCCGCGCTTTGTGGTAACCGAATGCGTGGAGCAGGCCCACGGCGTGATGCTGCTGTGGGACTTTCACTTTCGCCCGCGCGGCCAGCGCCACGCGTGGTGCATACGCGGCGCCTCGCACCTTAAGCTTGACGCCAACGGCTTGGTGCACTGGCACCGCGACTACTGGGACGCGGCCGAAGAGCTCTACGCCAAACTGCCGCTGCTGGGCGCCGTTATTCGCGCGCTGGGGCGGCGCCTGCAAGCGCGCTAGGCTTGGGCCTGGGTGCTGGCAAACGACTCGCGCGCAAGCAAACGCTGATGCAAATCCGCCAAGCGTGGGCGTGTGCCGCGCCAGTCCACCTGCGCGAAGCGCAAATCCAAATACCCCAGCGCACAGCCCACCGCAATGTCAGCCAGCGACAACGAATTGCCACTGCAATACGCACCGCTTAGACCGCGCTCCATCGCATCCAGCCCACGGTCCACCTTGTGCATTTGGCGCGCCATCCACGCCGGGCTACGCTGCGCCTCGGTGCGCCCCGGCCATGTGGCCTCTAGGCGCGCCAGCACCAAAGCCTCCATCACGCCGTCGGCCAGTGCCTCCCAGGTTTTTACCTCGGCGCGCTGGCGCCCACTGGGCGGTATCAGCCGCCCCACCGGCGACAAGCCGTCCAGGTACTCCACAATCACGCGCGAGTCAAACAACGCCTCGCCCCCCTCAAGCACCAAGCACGGCACCTTGCCCAGCGGGTTCATGGTGTCAATGGTCGTCTCGCTGGCCCAAATGTTTTCGTCGGCGTAGGTAAAAGCCACTTTCTTCTCGGCCAACACCACGCGCACCTTGCGCACAAAAGGGCTTGCCGCCCAGCCTATTAGCTTCATGGGTTTCACGTCCTTAGTTGCCACGCCTGGCGTGGTAAGCCGCGATTGTAAAAAGGGTAGGCCACCCCCAAACCCTACAATAGTCGCCTAGGTTTTTCTTGCCGCCCAACATGACCCCCACGCCCAGCCCGCCCAGCGCCATCACCGCCTTGTCTCCCCTTGATGGGCGCTACGCCGGCAAACTGGGCGACCTGCGCGCCATCATGAGCGAGCACGGCTACATGAAGGCACGCGTGCAAGTTGAAATCACCTGGCTGCTGGCCAATCTCGTCCGAGCGGCTCCGACGATCCGACCGGCGAACGGGCCCAGGACACTGCGATGATGGAGCGCATTGCCGCAGGGTCCCAGTCGGCCAGGACCGATCAGCACCGTCATTCCGTGCGGCCCGCGT
>JALRBF010000260.1 GCA_023262365.1 Burkholderiaceae bacterium | reverse complement strand
AAGGGGCGGCATGCTGTAGGCCCAGGCCAATGTCAGACCTAAGGCAGCAGCGCCAAAGCCCCAGGGGCCAAGGGCTGTGGCCACCAGCAAAGAAATAAAGGTCCAGCTTAGCGCAAGGTAAAGGCCCCATCGGCCTGGAATACGACCAGATGGAATGGGGCGGTTGGGCTCGTTAATGGCATCCACATGGCGATCGAACCAGTCGTTCACGGCCTGGCTGGTGGCGCACACCAGTGGCCCAGCCAGCAGCACACCCAGCAACAAAATGTGCCAGTGCTCGGCCAGCGGCGCCGCCGAGGCAACCACGCCGCAGGCAAATGCCCACATGGGAGGAAACCAGGTGACGGGCTTGAGAAGTTCGGCCACAGCCGACAGTGACGGAATCGCCATGCCCGCATTGTGTGGCGCGGGCCAGGGTGTGTCAATTTATATTTACACTAAATAAATCAACTAGGATTGACTCTCGGTTTTTACGGTGGTGTCGTCCACGCCGTCGCCCAGTTGAAAGCGGCGCAGCTTGATGTACAGGCTTTGGCGGGACAGGCCGAGCATTTCGGCCGCTGAGGCGCGGTTGTCGCCAGTAAGCTCAAGCGCGGCCTGAATGCACAGCTGCTCGATGAGGTCGGTGGTTTCACGCACGATGTCTTTGAGCGGCAGGCGGCCCACGAGTTCGGTCATTTCGCTGGCGGTGCGCGGCAATTCTTTGGGGGTTTCGTCTAGGCGACGGCTGACGTCGCGCAGCACAAAGCCGTAGCGGGCCGGGCGGTTCTCGCCAATGGCCGAGGCCGAGATTTCGACCTCGGTGCCGGCGCCCAGGGCTCCACGCAGTTCGGTGGCAAACAAGCGCACGCTGCCGTGTTGTTTGAGGTTGGACAGCAGCACGCTTTGATCGACTTCTTGCCGCCCCAGCCAGGTCTCGAGCGAGGTGCCCAGCACCTGCTCGGGGCCGGTGCACTGCACGGCGCGCAAAAAACTGGGGTTGGCGTGCTCGATGATGCCCAGCGGGTTGGTGATGAGCAGCGCATCGGGCGCGCTGTTGGCCATGGGGGCCCAAGTTTGGTCGGTTTCGCCGGCGGCGGTGGGGTGGCCAGACAAGCGCAGCAGCCATTGGCTGCTGCCACCCACGTCGGCGCGTTGCAAGGCGGCTTGCCACACGTTGCCGTGGTGATCGAGGTTAAAGTGCGCCACCCGCGGCCCGGAGCCCGACTGCAACTGCGCGGCGTGCTGCATAAGGGTTTGCTGCGCCGCCGGGCCAACCTGCCCCAGCAGCGTCCAGCCCGATTGCGCAAGGGTGGGGCCCAGCAGCTGGTGCGCCGCGGCGTTGGCTTGCACCAGGCTCCATTGGTCGGCCTCGAGCACCAGCAGTGCCTCGCCGCTGAGCTCAATCATGGCTTGGGCGCGGGTTTGAATGGCTTGCGCCTGCCAGTGGTCGCGCTCCATTTGGGTTTGGGCGGCCACCAGCCGTTGCTGCATGCGTGTGGTGTCGCGCAGGTCTCGCCCAATGGCGGCAAACTGCGCGGCGTGCTCGCGATCGCCCAACGGCACCACGCGGTAGGCAACTGGCAGGTCGCTGCCCATGGGACTGGGGTGGTTGACTTGCCGCGACTGCGCGGGCTGGCCGCGCTGGGCGTCTTGCAGCATGGCTTGAATTTTGGGCACGCTCTCGCCCGTGACGGTGCGCTCCCAGGGCTGGCCTATCCAGTCGCTTAAGTTCCAACTGGCCAGGTCTTCGCGGCTGCAGGCGAGGTCGAGGATGGTGCCGTTGGCGTTGAGCAGCAGCACCAAGTCGCCACTGGCGGCAAGCAACGAGGCCGCCGAGGACGCGTGCAAGCCGCCCAAGTGCCGTTCAGCTTGGCCGAAGTTCAAACTGGGTTGGGGTTGTCGCGCGGTCATGTCTGACAAAACAATTAACTTTTGGCAATGCGGTTAGGTTGTAGGTATTGTGCCGCCAAACGCGGCACGTCGGGCGCGGCCTCGGCCAAGGCGTCCAAACCCAGGCTGGCTGCCGGGGTTTGGCTGGCGTGTAAGCCCGCCCCACCCGCGAGCAGGGCCACGCGGGGGTTGGCGCTGGCACGGCGCAGGGCGCGGGCGAGTTCGGCCAAGGGAGCGGCGCTGTCGGTGTGGCCCACGCTGAGTGCGACCACGTGCACGTGGTGTTGTTTGACCCACACCACGGCCTCGGCCTGACTGGCGAACTGTTGGCGCTGCACCAGCCAGCCGGCTTGCAGCAAAAACTCGGCCACCATGGCCAAGCCAAAGGTGTGTTGCTCGCCCGGCATGGGGCACAGCAGTACCTGGCCCACGGCGGCGGTGCCGGCTGCGGGGCGGCTTAGCGGGTGCTCGCGCAGCAGCTGGTGCAGCTGGCCCATGCCCCACGTCACCTCAACAAAGTTGCACGCGTCGCTCTCCCAGTGCCGACCCAACACGCGCGCGGCCGGCGCCAACAGGTGTAGGTAAACGTCTTCGGTGCTGACGCCGGCGCCGAGCTGCGCGCGCACCAGTTGGCGGGCGGGGTCAATGGACTCGCTCAGAATGTGTTGCGCCAAAGCCAGCACCGAGGACTCGCCGGGTAGCACGCGGGCTTTGTCGCCGTTGGCCGCGCGCCCCAGCAGCGCCGGCACCACACGGTGCGTGATGGCTTGACGCAGTAATTCCCTGGGGACGTGGGATTGCCCGTTGACCGCATCGTGCGATGGTCGTGAAGAGGGCATGGGGTTGCCTTGGTTGGTTTGGTGGCTGGTGCAGCACCAGGGAGTGATGTGGTTTTACGCTTGTGTCCGTTAAGCGTCAAGTTAAATGTGGATTAACATTTACTTAAGTGTTACAAAAAAACCAAACGCTTTCATTGGTGATGTGTAAATAATATTTGACGTCATAAAAAGTTGACACAATCCCCGGACCCGACTAAATTGGCGCCATGACTTGGCCCTCTCGCACCGCCGACGCTGCCCTACCGGGCGGCCCAACCGGCCCGCCGCGCACCGCGCTGTACACGCCTGAGCAGCGCGCACGGCGCGATGGCACGCGCTGGACGTTGGTTCAGGGGGTGCTTGCGCCGCTGCAGTTTGTGGTGTTTTTGGTCAGCGTGGTGCTGGTGGCGCGGTTTTTGTGGAGTGGCGAGGGCTACGCCGCGGCCAACGCCTCGGTGTGGGTTAAGACGGCGGTGTTGTACCTGATCATGCTCACCGGCAGCGTGTGGGAGAAGGTGGTGTTTGGGCAGTATTTGTTTGCCGCACCGTTTTTTTGGGAAGACGTGGTCAGCATGCTGGTGTTGGCGTTGCACGCGGCCTACGTGGTGGCGGTGTGGCAGGCCTGGGGTGACGCGCGGCTGCAGATGACGTTGGCGCTGGCGGCCTACGCCGCGTATGTGGTCAATGCCGCGCAGTTTTTACTTAAGTTGCGCGCCGCGCGCCATCAGGAGGCCGCATGGCAGGGGTGATTCCGATTGAGCCGCAGGGCTGCGCCTCGCATGAGGTGCTGCGTGAGCGCGGTCAGCGTGAGGTGTTTTGCGGCCTCACGGGCATTGTGTGGATGCACCGCAAGATGCAGGACGCGTTTTTCTTGGTGGTGGGCTCGCGCACGTGCGCGCACTTGATTCAGTCGGCCGCTGGGGTAATGATTTTTGCCGAGCCTCGCTTTGCCACGGCCATTATTGACGAGCGCGATTTGGCCGGATTGGCCGATGCCAACGCCGAACTCGATCGCGTGGTGGCGCAGTTGTTGCAACGCCGCCCCGACATTCGCACGTTGTTTTTGGTTGGGTCGTGCCCGTCAGAGGTGATTAAGCTGGATTTGGCGCGCGCCGCGCAACGCTTGGATGCGCAGCACTTTCCGCAGGTGCGGGTGTTGAATTATTCGGGCAGCGGCATCGAGACCACGTTTACCCAAGGCGAGGACGCGTGCCTCGCCGCGCTGGTGCCTCACATGCCCCAAGCCAAGCCTGCCGCGGCGCCGCAGTTGCTGGTGGTGGGCACCTTGGCCGATGTGGTGGAGGACCAACTGCAGCGCTTGCTGCACGCCATGGGCATTGACGACGTGGCGTTTTTGCCCGCCCGGCACAGCCGCTCGCTGCCTGAGGTGGGCCAGAACACGCGCATGCTGCTGGCACAGCCTTATTTGGCCGATACCGCGCGGGCCCTTCAAGCGCGCGGTGCGGTGCACGTGCCGGCGCCGTACCCGCTGGGCGCGGTGGGCACCACCGCGTGGCTGGGCGCCGCGGGCGATGCCTTTGGCGTGACGCGGGCGCACTTGCTCAGCGTCACCGAGGCCGCGCGTCAGCGCGCCTCACGGGCACTGGCCAAGCAGCGCGAGGTGCTGCAAGGCAAGTCGGTGTTTTTCTTTCCCGATTCGCAACTGGAGATTCCGCTGGCGCGGTTCGTCTCGCAAGAGTTGGGCATGCGTCTGACCGAGGTGGGCACGCCGTATTTGCATCGCGCGCACATGGCCCCCGAGCTGGAGCAACTGCCGCAAGACGTGCGGTTAAGCGAAGGCCAAGACGTGGAGCGCCAGTTGGACCGTGTGCACGCCCAGCGCCCCGACTTGGTGGTGTGTGGTCTTGGCTTGGCCAACCCGCTGGAGGCGCGTGGCTTGACCACCAAGTGGTCGATTGAGCTGGTGTTTACGCCGATACAAGGCTACGACCAGGCCGGTGATTTGGCCGAACTGTTTGCCCGTCCTCTGAACCGCGGCATGCGGCTGGCGGCCTAAACCCCATGCAGTTAACCCTCTGGACATACGAAGGCCCGCCCCACGTGGGTGCGATGCGCGTGGCCACGGCCATGCGCGATGTGCACTACGTGCTGCACGCACCGCAAGGTGACACCTATGCCGATTTGTTGTTCACCACGATCGAGCGGCTGCCCCGGCGCCCACCGGTGACGTACACCACTTTTCAAGCGCGCGATTTGGGCAGCGACACCGCGCAGTTGTTCAAAGACGCGGTACGCGACGCGCACGCACGCTTTGCGCCGCAGGCAATGATGGTGGGGGCTTCGTGCACCGCCGAGTTGATTCAAGACGACCCCGGCGGCCTTGCCCAGGCGTTGCAGTTGCCCATACCGGTGGTGCCGCTGGAGTTGCCGGCGTATCAGCGCAAAGAAAACTGGGGTGCGGCCGAGACGCTGTACCGCATGGTGCGCGCCATGGCCGAACCGGTGACGGTGGACCGCGCCAGCGTGGCCAAGGCCACTTGCAACTTGCTGGGGCCCATGGCCCTGGGCTTTAGGCACCGCGACGATGTCAAAGAGATCACCCACTTGCTGCAGCGCTTGGGTATTACCCTGCTTACCGTGGCGCCGTGGGAAGCCACGCCCAAAGATTTGGCACGCTTGCCGCAGGCCAACTTTAACGTGGTGATGTACCCCGAGTTGGCCGGTACCACGGCGCAATGGCTGTGGCGCCGCTTTGGCCAGCCCTACACCCGCACCGTGCCGATTGGGCGTGGTGCCACCGCCGATTTTGTGCGCGAGGTGGCCGCCTTGGCCGAGGTGGACGCCCAGCCCGTGCTGCACGGCTTGGCCGAGCGTGCACGGTGGTACGCGGCGTCGGTGGACAGCACCTACCTAACCGGCAAACGCGTGTTTGTGTTTGGCGACGCCACACACGCCATGGCCGCGGCGCGGGTGGCCACCGAGGAGATGGGCTTTGAGGTGGTGGGGCTGGGCACGTACAGCCGCGAGCAAGCCAGGGACGTGCGCGAGGCCGCGTCACGCCTGGGTTTGCAGGCACTGATTACAGACGATTACTTGGAGGTGGAAGCCGCCATTGCCGAGCTGCAGCCCGAGTTGGTGCTGGGCACCCAAATGGAGCGGCATATCGCCAAGCGTTTGGGGTTGCCGTGCGCGGTCATTTCGGCGCCGGTGCACGTGCAGGACTTTCCGGCCCGCTACGCCCCGCAAATGGGTGAAGAGGGCGCCAACGTGTTGTTTGACACCTGGGTACACCCGCTGATGATGGGCCTAGAAGAGCACCTGATCGGGATGTTTCGCGGTGACCATGAGTTTCATGAAGACGCCGCACCCTCACACCTTGGGCATGGCACGCGCGCCGCCCCGGCGCCAGCGCCCGCCAGCGCCGAGGGCAACATCTGGGGCGACGACGCCGAGCGCGAGTTGCGCAAGGTGCCGTTTTTTGTGCGCGGCAAAGCCCGACGCAACACCGAGCGCTTTGCGCGCGAGCATGGGCTTAACCGCATCACCGTTGAGACGCTATACGATGCCAAAGCGCACTACAGCCGCTGAGCACCAGGGCCCGGTGCGCGTGGTGCTTGTCACCATGGACGCGCATTTGGCCAGCGCCGCGCAGCGCGCGCAGCAGCAAATTCACCGCGCCGCGCCGGGGGTGACGCTGGAGGTGCACGCCGCGGCGCTGTGGGGGGACAACCCAGCGCGCTTGCACGCGTGTGAGACCGCCATTGCCGAGGCCGACATCGTGTTGGTGACGATGTTGTTTATGGAAGACCATTTTAGGCCGCTGCTTAACGCTTTGCACGCGCGGCGCACGCATTGCGATGCCATGGTGTGCCTGATGTCGGCCACCGAGGTGACGCAACTCACGCGCATGGGGCGGCTGGACATGCAGTCACCGGCCACCGGCCCGCTGGCTTTGCTGCGGCGTTTGCGTGGCGCGGCCAAGGCCAGGCAAGACGGCAAAGCCGCCGTGGCCGGCACCACCGGGGCCAAGCAGCTGCGCATGTTGCGCCGGCTGCCCAAGCTGTTGCGGTTTATACCCGGCACGGCGCAAGACTTGCGTTTGTATTTTCAAGCCATGCAGTATTGGCTTGCCGGCTCAGAAGACAACGTGGCGGGGTTGGTGCTGAGTTTGGTGGACCGTTACGCGCAAGGCCCGCGCGCGGGCTGGCAAGGCGCGCTCAAGGTGGCCGCGCCGCGCGAGTACCCCGACGTGGGCTTGTATCACCCGCGCTTGCCGCAGGCCTCGCGTCTTAGCGAGCGGGTGGATGAATTGCCCCGGGTGCGTCAGGCCAAGGGCACGGTGGGGGTGCTGTTGCTGCGCTCGTATGTGCTGGCGGGCAACACCGCGCATTACGACGGTGTGATTGGCGCGCTTGAGGCTCAAGGTTACGCGGTGATTCCGGCGTTTGCCGCAGGGCTGGATTTTCGTCCGGTGGCCGAGCGCTACTGGTTAAAAGATGGCAAAGCGTGCATCGACGCCTTGGTGTCTTTGACCGGCTTTAGCTTGGTGGGTGGGCCGGCGTTTAACGACGCGCGCGCCGCGCAGCACACGCTGGCGTTGCTGGATGTGCCTTATCTGGCGGCCGCGCCGTTGGAGTTTCAAACCTTGGATGCTTGGCGTCAAAGCGACCGCGGTATGTTGCCGGTGGAGTCCACCATCATGGTGGCACTACCCGAATTGGACGGCGCCACGGGCAGCATGGTGTATGGCGGGCGCAGCGGCGATGGCCGCGACATGCAAGCCGCCGCCGACCGCACCGCGCTGTTGGCCGCGCGCGTGGCGCGCTGGGTGAAGTTACGCACCAAACCGCGCGACCAACGGCGCTTGGCGGTGGTGTTGTTTTGTTTTCCGCCCAACGCCGGTAACGTGGGCACCGCGGCGATGTTGGCGGTGTTTGAGTCGTTGCACAACACGCTGCAGGCGCTGGCCGAGCAAGGCTACCGCGTTGCGGTGCCGCCCACGGTAGAGGCCTTGCGCGAGGCCATTACGCAGGGCAACGCTTCGCGTTACGGCACGCCGGCCAACGTGCACGCCTTGGTCAGCGCCGATGACCACGTGCGCCGCGAGCCACACTTGGCTGCGATTGAGGCCCAGTGGGGGCCGGCACCGGGGCGGGTACAAACCAATGGTCAGCAACTGTTTGTGCTGGGCGCACAGTTTGGTGAGGTGTTTGTGGGCGTGCAGCCTGGGTTTGGCTACGAGGGCGACCCCATGCGCTTGCTATTTGAAAAAGGCTTTGCGCCGACCCACGCGTTTAGCGCGTTTTACCGGTGGTTGCGCGAAGACTTTGCTGCCGATGCGGTGCTGCACTTTGGCACCCACGGCGCGTTGGAATTTATGCCCGGTAAGCAAGTAGGTTTGAGCGAGGCGTGTTGGCCCGAGCGCTTACTTGGTGATTTGCCCAACGTGTACCTGTACGCTGGCAACAACCCCAGCGAGGGCGCATTGGCCAAGCGGCGCGCAGCCGCCACCTTGGTAACCCACGCCACGCCACCGCTGGCGCATGTGCAGGCGTATCAGGCGTGGGGCGAATTGCGTGAGGCGTTGACGCAATGGCACGAGTTATCGGCAACGGCCACCGCCGCGCGCACCGAGGCGCTGCAAGGCATGCGGGAGCTGGCGCAGCAGTTGGATTTAACCCAAAACATCGAAGACCCCGACGCGTGCGTCAGCCACTGGCAAGCCGAACTGGACGCACTGACCAACAGCTTGATGCCGTGCGGCCTGCACGTGGTGGGGCAAGCGCCTACGCCTGAGCAACGCGTGGCGTGGCTGCAAGCCTGCGGCGAGGCTTGGCACCAGGTGCAGTGGCCGCACGCGGCACTGCAGGCGTTGGTGAACAACCCCAGCGAGAACCACTGGCAGCAATGGCTGGCGCCCGAGACCGAGCAGGCGCAAGCCAGTTGGGAGGCACTGCAACGCGCCAACGAGGCGTGGTGCGGTGGACATGAATTGCAGGGCTTGCTGCAGGCGTTGGATGGCCGCTACGTGATGCCCGCGCCCGGCGGCGATGTGCTGCGCAACCCCGAGGTGTTGCCCACTGGGCGCAACATGCACGGCTTTGACCCCTTTGGACTGCCCAGTGCCCACGCCCAGCGTAGCGGCCAGCGCCAGGCCGAGCGTTTGCTTGCGCGCTACCGGGCCGACCACGGCGCGTGGCCGCAATCCGTGGCCATGGTGCTGTGGGGCACCGACAACCTAAAAACCGGTGGCGATGCGATTGCCCAGGCCTTGCACCTAATGGGTGCGGCGCCCCGCTTTGACAGCTACGGCCGCTTGGCCGGTGCCACCTTGGTGCCACTTGAGCAGTTGGGGCGACCGCGCATTGACGTGGTGCTCACGCTATCGGGCATCTTTCGCGACCTGTTGCCCTTGCAAATTCGCTTGCTTGCTGAGGCCGCCTACTTGGCCGCCGAGGCCGATGAGCCCGAGGACATGAACTGGATTCGCAAGCACGTGTTGGCGTGCCAGCGCGCCCACGGTTGCGACTTGGAGAGCGCGGCGCTGCGCGTCTTTAGCAACGCTGAGGGTACCTACGGTGCCAACGTGAACTTGCTGATCGACAGCGGGCAATGGGACCAGGCCGACGAACTGGCTGAGACCTTCAGTCAACGCAAGGGCTTTGCCTACGGCCGCGCTGGGCAGCCGCAGGCGCAGCAGGCTTTGCTGCGTGAAGCGCTGTCGCACGTGGCGCTGAGTTATCAAAACTTAGAGTCGGTTGAACTGGGGGTGACCTCGGTGGACACCTACTTTGACAGCTTAGGCGGCATGACGCGCGCCGTGGCCAAGGCCCAAGGCGTGGGCAGCGAGGACATGCCGGTATACATTGGTGACCAAACGCGCGACGACGACGCCCACGCTCAGGTGCGCAGCTTGCGTGAACAAGTGGCGCTTGAGACGCGCGGGCGCATGCTCAACCCCACCTGGGCCGACACCATGCTGCGCCACGGTTACGAAGGGGTGCAGCAAATCGATGCCCACCTCACCCACACCATGGGCTGGTCGGCAACCACCGGGCAAGTTGAGCCCTGGGTGTACCAGCGCCTGAGCGAGACCTACATGCTCGATGAGGCCATGCGCCAGCGCCTAGCCGCGCTCAACCCCACCGCATCGGCGCGCATGGCGAGTCGGTTACTCGAAGCATCCGAGCGCAACTTTTGGCAACCCAGTGCCGAGCACCTAGAGGCGTTGCGACGCGCCAGCGACACGCTGGAAGACAGTCTTGAAGGCATACAACAAGGAGCGGCGGCATGAACACCGTGGCAGTACCCGTGACATCCATTGGCCGAGGCACCCGCCCCGGCGAAGACGGCGAGGGCAGCGTGCAGGTGTCGTTAGACCCCAGCGTGAAGATAGGCAACGCCAAGGTGTTTGCCATTTACGGCAAGGGGGGCATTGGCAAAAGCACCACCTCATCCAACCTGTCGGCGGCGTTTTCGCACATGGGCAAGCGGGTACTGCAAATTGGCTGCGACCCCAAGCACGACTCCACCTTTACCTTAACCAAGCGCATGCTGCCCACGGTGATTGACGTGCTGGAGACGGTGGACTTTCACCCCGAAGAATTGCGCGTTGAAGACTTTGTGTTTGAGGGTTACAACGGCGTGATGTGCGTGGAGGCCGGCGGGCCACCGGCGGGCACAGGCTGCGGTGGCTACGTGGTGGGGCAGACGGTGAAGCTGCTCAAAGAGCACCACTTGCTCGAGGACACCGACGTGGTGATTTTTGACGTGCTGGGCGACGTGGTGTGCGGCGGCTTTGCCGCACCGCTGCAACACGCCGACCGCGCCTTAATCGTTACGGCCAACGATTTCGATTCCATCTTTGCCATGAACCGCATCGTGCAGGCCATTGGTGCCAAGGCGCGCAATTACAACGTGCGCTTAGGCGGCGTCATTGCCAATCGCAGCGCAGGAACCGACCAAATTGACAAGTACAACCAACAAATTGGGTTGCAGTTGGCCGCGCATTTTCCCGACCTGGATGCGATTCGCCGCAGTCGCTTGAAAAAGTCCACCCTATTTGAAATGGACGAAGGCCCCGAGCTCGAGGCGGTGCGGCAAGAGTACATGCGCCTGGCCGCGGCGCTGTGGGCAGGCACCGACCCCATGAGCGCCGTACCCATGAAAGACCGTGACATTTTTGACCTGCTGGGTTTTGATTGATGCCTGATACCGCGTACTTGCAGCGCCGCGCGCAAATCGAACACTACTTTGACCGCACCGCGGCCAAGGCGTGGGAGCGGCTGACCTCGGACGCGCCGCTGGGGCGCATTCGAGCCTCGGTGCGCGCCGGGCGCGACGCCATGCGCGCGACCTTGTTGCAGTGGTTGCCGCTTGATTTACACGGCGCGCGCGTGCTGGACGCCGGTTGCGGCACCGGTGTGCTGGCGCAGGCTTTGGCCGAGCGTGGCGCCGAGGTGGTGGCGGTGGATTTGTCGCCCACCCTCATTGAGTTGGCCAAACAGCGACAGTCGGCCGCTGGTGTGCACTTCATGGCCGGGGACATGTTGGACGAGGCTTTGGGCCGGTTTGACTACGTCGTGGCCATGGATTCGCTGATTCACTACGAGCCGCAGCAGTTGGCCAACGCGCTGCAACGCCTGGCCCCGCGCGTGGCGTGCGCCGTGTTGTTGACCTTTGCCCCGCGCACGCCAGCGTTGGCGCTGATGCACGGGGTGGGGCGCTGGTTTCCGCGCGGCGACCGCTCGCCCGCGCTGCAACCCATGGCACAAGATAGGCTGCGGCCATTGATTTCTCAGGCCTTGGGTGTGGCGTGGCAAGAGGGTCGCACGCAACGCGTGGCGCATGGGTTTTACACCTCGCAGGCGTGGGAGTGGCACCAGTGAGGGCGTGGCGCTTACAGCCACCCCCGTGGGCGCAGGCCTGGATGGCGCGCTACGTGCCGTTTGCCGACGCCGCCTCGGCCGAGTTGCCGCTGACGCGGCTGTGGCGTCTGTCGTTGTTTCAGGTGGCCATTGGCTTGGCCACCGCGCTGTTGGTGGGCACGCTCAACCGGGTGATGATTGTGGAGTTGGGTGTACCGGCTTGGTGGGTGGCGTTGTCGGTGGCGTTGCCGCTGGTGTTTGCCCCCATGCGCGCCATGATTGGCTACCGCAGCGACACCCACCCCTCGGCCCTGGGCTTGCGTCGCTTGCCGTATTTGTGGATGGGCAATTTGTTGATGTTTGGTGGCTTGGCCATCATGCCCTTTGCTTTGCTGCTGCTGGCTGACCCGCCACCGGGAACGCTGTGGTTGGGCCGTGTGGGCGCGGGCTTGGCCTTTGTGCTGGCCGGGGCAGGCATTCAAATCACCCAAACCGCGGGCATGGCGTTGGCCTCGGATTTGGCCACCCCCGAGACGCGTCCGCGTGTGGTGGCGTTTTTGTACACGGCGTTGCTGGTGGGGCTGCTGGTAGGGGCCGCTGGCTTGGGGTGGATGCTGGCGGAGTTTTCGCCTAAGCGTTTGATTCAGGTGGTACAGGGCTGCGCGGTGGCGGTGATGGTGCTTAACCTCACGGCATTGTGGCGCCAAGAGGCGCGCGGCACGCGCCGGGGGGCGCGGCCGGTGGGTGGGTTTGGTGTGCAGTGGCGCGCGCTGATGGCCATGCCCGGCATGCGGCGCTTTTTATGGACGGTGGGCTTAGGCACCTGCGCTTTTAGCATGCAAGACATTGTGCTCGAGCCTTACGGCGGCGAGGTGCTGGGTTTGGCCGTGGGTCACACCAGTGCCTTGACGGCGCTCAGCGCCATGGGGGCCATGCTGGCGTTTGCATGGTCGGCGCATCAGGTCGCGCGCGGCACCGACACCTGCCGCCTGGGCGCCCGTGGGCTACTGCTTGGTTTGCCGGCCTTTGCCATGGTGGTGTTTGCCGCCCCGTTGCAGGCGCCGTGGTTGTTTCAGGCGGGGGCGTTTTTGATTGGCATGGCCGGCGGTTTGTTTGCCGTGGGTATGTTGCTCACCGCCATGGAGTTTGTGCAAGGCGGCGCCAGCGGCTTGGTGCTGGGCGCCTGGGGCGCGGTGCAAGCCAGTGCCGCGGGCGTGGCCATGGCGCTGGGTGGGGCATTGCGCGACGGCGTGGGCTACTTGGCCATGGCCGGGCACCTCGGTGCGCCGCTGCAGTCGCCCGTCACGGGCTACAGCTTTGTGTTTCATGTGGAAATTTATCTGCTCTTTGTGGTGCTCATTGCGTTGGGCCCACTGGTGCGGCGCCGCCGTGGGCTCACCCCCTCGGCGGCAAGGTTTGGTCTGGCTGAAATGCCGGGGTAAGGGTGTGTGTTGTTTTTTGAAGGAGAAACGGTGATGGGAACAGGAGCAATCACGCAGTACGTTGATGTGGCCCAGATCGTGTTGTACATGTTCTGGATATTTTTTGCCGGGTTGATTTATTACCTCATCCGTGAGGGGCATCGCGAGGGCTACCCCATGGATTCGGGGCGAGAAAACGGCCCGGTGATCACGGGCTGGCCCATGCCCGAGCCCAAAACCTATCGCTTGGCCAACGGTCGCGAGGTGCAAGCGCCCGACTTCAATCGGGCCGACGGCAGCTACCAGGCACAACCGGTCACGGGGCTCAACGGCGCACCGCTTGAGCCGGTGGGCAACCCACTGACCGCTGGCGTGGGTCCTGGGGCCTGGGCCGCGCGTGCCGACGAGGTGGACCGAACCCTGCATGGCGAGGCCAAGATCGTGCCGCTGCGTCGCGCCCCCGACCACGGCGTGGCTAGCAAAGACGTGGACCCGCGCGGCATGTCGGTGCACGACGCGCAAGGTCAGGTGGCCGGCACGGTGCATGACCTGTGGGTGGACCGCATGGAGATGATGTTTCGCTACCTTGAGGTGAGCACGCCAGGCGGGCGCCAGGTGTTGGTGCCCATGACCTTTGCGCGCATCACGCGCCAGGGCATTACGGTGCACGCGCTGTTGGCCGAGCAGTTTGAAGGTGTGCCCGCCACGCGCAACCCCGAGGAGATCACCTTGCTCGAGGAGGAAAAAATCACCGCCTACTTCGGCGCGGGCACCTTGTACGCCACCCCTGAGCGGCAAGAACCGCTGCTATGAACGCGGTGCACGAGCACGAGTTTGAGGCCGCCCCGGGCTTGCCCGAGCCGCTGCCCGCTGGCGAGCGCGTGCTGTGGCAGGGCGCGCCCGAGTGGCGCACCCTGGCCACTCAGGTGTTTCATGTGCGCGGCGTGGCGCTGTACTTGCTGGTGATGTTGGCCTTACAGGCCAGCGCCGGCGTAACCACCACCGCCGCGGCGTACTGGCAAGGGCTGGCCGTCAGCGGCGTGCTGGCGCTGGTGGCTTGGGGCGTGTTGTGCTGGTGGGCGTGGTTGAGCGCACGCACCACGCTGTACACCCTAACCAACAAGCGCGTGGTGATGCGCATTGGCATTGTGCTTACGCTGACGCTGAACCTGCCGCTGCGCCGCTTGGCTGGGGCCGCGGTGCGCCCGGGCGCAAACGGCGTGGGCGATTTGTCGCTGACCTTGGCCGGTGACGACCGCATGGGCTGGCTGCATTTGTGGCCGCATGCGCGTGCGTGGCGGCTCAAGCAACCCGAGCCCAGTTTGCGCGGCGTGGCCGATGTGCAGCGTGTGGCCCGGCTGCTGCAGCAGGCTTGGCGCGTGGCCAACCCCGACGTGGTGGCGTCCTTGGGCGAGCAGCCCGAGGCCTCACCCAGTGGCGACGCGCAGCAGCCCACGGTGGTGATGTCGTGAACCGCTTGCGCACGCGCCGCGGCCCGCCTTGGCGGGTATTGGCCGTGGCCGTGGCGCTGCTGGCGCTGACCCTTTGGGTGGCCGCTGGTGCCTCGCAAGACACCGCGCCGGCGCAGTGGCAACGACCGGTGATGTTTGACCAAGCTGCTGACGGCAGCGTGCTGGCGATTGAGCCGCGTACGGGTGAAGTGCTGCGGCGCTGGCAAGGCGAGCAGGGCTTTGTGCGTGGCGTGATTCGCACCATGGCACGCGCGCGCGTGGCGCACGGCCTGCCACCTGGCGGGCCCTACCAGCTGGTGGGGCGCCAGGGTAGCCGCTTGCAACTGGCCGACGCCGCAACCGACACCCGCATTGATTTAGAGAGCTTTGGCCCGAGCAACTGGGCCGAATTTGCCGCCTTGGCACCCAACCCCGACGGAGACCCGCGATGAGCCATGCCCCGATGACGCTGGACGACGACCCCTTGGCGCACCTGATGGCGCGGGTAGAGAGCGCGGCTGATGCGCAAGCCAAGGCCTTGCACGACACGGTGATTGCCCCGCGCTTTTACACCACCGATTACGCGGCCATGGACCAAATCAATGTCGAGCCGGTACGTGCGGAGTGGAACGCCATGATGGCCGAGTACGAGGGCGACAACAACCACGACCACTTTCAGCGCGACGCGGGCTTTGCCGCCGAGGCCAAGCAGCAGGTCGCGCAGCTGCCGCCGGCGCTGCGGCAAGAGTTTTTGGACTTTTTAATCGGCTCACTCACCTCGGAGTTCTCGGGCTGCATTTTGTACAACGAGGTGCGCAAGCACGTGACCAACCCCGACATAAAAAAGCTCATGACCTTTATGGCGCGTGACGAGTCGCGCCACGCCGGGTTTATTAACCAGTCGTTACGCGACTTTGACTTGGGTGTGGATTTGGGCCAACTCAAGCGCACCAAGCGGTACACGTTTTTTAAGCCCAAGTTTATTTTTTATGCCACGTATCTGTCGGAAAAAATTGGCTACGCGCGTTACATCACCATCTACCGGCAGCTGCAGCGCCACCCGGACAAGCGCTTTCACCCCATCTTTAAATGGTTTGAGCGCTGGTGCAACGACGAGTTCCGCCACGGCGAGTCGTTTGCCCTGATCATGCGCGCCAACCCCAAGTTGCTGCGTGGCCACAACCTGTGGTGGATTCGGTTTTTTATTTTGGCGGTGTACGCCACCATGTACGTGCGCGACCATCAGCGCCCGGGTATGCATCAGGCCATGGGCTTGGCGCCAACCGAATTCGACTACACCGTGTTTCGTATCACCTCGGACATTGCCAAGCAGGTGTTTCCGGTGGAAATCGACACCGACCATCCGGTGTTTCGGCGTGGCATGACGCGCTTGGTTGACATCAACAACCACATGACGTTGGCACGCGCTCAAGGCGGCGTGGCGGGCAAGCTGCGCCAGGGCTGGTGTGCCGTACAAGCCGCGGCGGTTTTTGCCCGGGTGTATTGCTTGCCGGTGAAATCGCAACGCCTACCGGCACATGTGCGGGTGCAACCCACATGGTGAACGCATGATCGCTGCCGTGTGGCAATCGCCCTGGTTGGCCTTACTGTTCGCGGTGGCGAGCTGGTGGCTGGGCACGGGCGTGATTTTGTGGCTGGTGCGGCGTGCTCAGCCCACCTTTGGACGTAGCAATTTATGGCTTACGGTGCTGGCCTTGGCCTCGCTGGTGCTGGCCTGGCACTCCATGCAAGCTGTGGGCACGGCCCACGCTTACCTTGGCTTTGGCGCGGCCATGGTGATGTGGGCGTGGCACGAGTTGATGTTTTTAACCGGTTGGCTCACCGGCCCGCGCCGCCAAGTGCAAGAGCGCCACGCCGCGGGGTGGCGGCGTTGGCGGCAAGGCGTGGCGGCCGTGGCGTGGCATGAAGTGGCGCTGGTGCTTAACTTTGCCGTGCTGCTGGTGCTGCAGCAGGGCTTGCCCAATCACACCGCGCTGTGCACCTTTGCGGTGCTGTGGTGCATGCGCTTTAGCGCCAAGATCAATTTGTTTATGGGCGTGCCCCAAGTGGGCGCGCAGTTTTTGCCCTCGCACCTGGTGTATTTGGGCAGCTACTTTCGCAGCGGCTCGCCGAGTTGGTTTTTTTACGTCTCGGTCGGCTTGGCCGGTGCCACTTTGGCGTGGCTCATATGGCAGGCGCAGGCCGCGGCCATTGAGGTCACGCCGGGCTGGACGTTGCTGGCCACGCTGTTGGCGCTGGCGATTGTGGAGCATGTGTTGATGGTGGTGGCCGCACCGGTGCAACGGCTTTGGGGCTGGGCCATGGGGCGCACGCCGCCGCTGGCCGTGGCCAAGGCGGAGGGCGGATGAACGCTTACTACACCGATGAGTCGCGCGCCAGTGGCGAGCGCACGCCCGCGCCGCGTGCGCTGGTGATTGGCAGTGGCTTTGGCGGTTTGGCCGCGGCCATTCGGCTCAGCGTCATGGGCTACGAGGTGCAGGTACTCGAGCAGCTCGACGGTCCCGGCGGACGCGCCTACGTGTTTGCCCAAGACGGCTACACCTTTGACGCCGGCCCCACCATCATCACCGCGCCGTTTTTGCTCGAAGAGCTGTGGGCGCTGTGCGGCAAAAGCTTTGCGGACGATGTGAAGCTGGTGGCCATGGACCCTTTTTACCGCGTGCGATTTTCCGACGGCACCTGGTTTGACTACAACGGCGACCCCGAGCACATGCGCGCCGAAGTGGCCCGCTTTGAACC
>JALRBF010000244.1 GCA_023262365.1 Burkholderiaceae bacterium | reverse complement strand
GGCAAAGCGCTCGCGAATGCGCGAGTTCACGCCATCGGAGGCAATCACCAAATCGGCGCCGTAGTGTGCGGCAATGTCCTCCTCGGCGGGCACCTCGGTTTCAAACACCAGTTGCACGCCCACTTCTTCGCAACGGCGCTGCAAAATGTTGAGCAAGCGTTTGCGCCCAATGCCGCAAAACCCGTGGCCACCCGAGACGTGCGTGGCACCGTTGATGTGAACCGCAATGTCGTCCCAGTGGTTAAAGGCACCCAAAATTTCTTTGGCGCTGCTGGGGTCAGCGCGTTGCAGTGCGCCCATGGTGGCATCAGAAAATACCACCCCCCAGCCAAACGTGTCGTAGGGGCGGTTGCGTTCAACCACCATCACCTCGTGCCCAGGGTGCCGTTTTTTCATGAGCAGGCCAAAGTACAAACCCGCTGGGCCGCCACCGACGCATACGATTTTCATAACACTCCTTGTTGCCCCCAGCGGCAATGCCAGAGGCTGTTGCTACTGTACGAGCGCAGCCAATACTTTACAACTGAAAATTTTAAGTTCAAAATACTTTGACCTTTTTTTGTTTGCGAGTACCAACCCATGCGCATCACCATTTTGGGCGGCGGTCACGGCTGCTTTGCCGCAGCGGCCGACCTAAGCCAACAAGGCCACGAGGTGCGCTGGTGGCGGCGTCAGCATCAAGCCTTTGCTGCCTTACGTCAAGCCGGCTGCCTGGGCTTAACCGACGCCAACGGCGAGCACAAGGTGCCTTTGCCCCAACTGTGCGATGACTTGGACCAAGCCATACAAGACGCCGACTTGCTGCTGCTGCCCACCCCAGCCACAGCGCAAGACGACATCGCCCGGGCCATGGCGCCGCATCTGCGCAACGGGCAGGTGGTGTTTTTGGCCCCGGGCACGTTTGGCAGCTACGCCATGGCACAAGCCGTGGCCCAAGCCGGCAGCCAGGCGCAAGTGGCGTGGGCCGAAACCGGCACCCTGCCCTACTTGGCGCGCTGCCGCGATGCGGTCTCGGTCAACGTCTCGGCCCGCGCCGTGCGCTTGCCCACCGGGGTGTACCCCGAGACGCAGAGCCCGCATGCCATGCGCGTGATTCAACAGGCTTTCCCCTCGGTGCACCCCTGCGGCAACGCCTTGTCGGGGGCGCTGATGAACGCTGGGCCCATCATTCACCCGCCACTCATGGTGATGAACGCTGCACCGCTGCAGCACTTTGAACGCTGGGACATTCACAACGAAGGCACCCAGCCGGTGGTACGCGCCGTCACCGACGCGCTGGACCACGAGCGCATCGCGGTGCGCGAGGCGCTGGGCTACGACACGCCGCACTACCCCTTGGCCGACCACTACCACAGCGACCGCTGGATGTACGGCGACGCGCACCGGCAGTTGGTCAAGTCGGGCGACTGGCGCGAGCACATCGATTTGTTTACCCACCGCTACATCACCGAGGACGTGGCGATGGGGCTGGCGCTGCTGGCCTCCACGGCACGCTGGGCCGGGGTGGAGGCGCCGGTGGCGCATGGCATCTTGGCCCTGGTGGGCGCCTACCTGGGGCAAGACTTGCGCCAAGGCCCGCGCACACTTGAGGCGCTGGGCCTGGCCAACCAAAGCCACGCCGCCGTGCACGCGCGGCTGCACAGCGGGTCGCCGGCATGAGCCCGGCCACCGCCCACGTGGTTGCCTTGGGCGCCGGGCGCATGGGGCGTGGCTTGGCCACGGCGCTGGCCTACGCGGGTATTCGTGTGACCGTGCTCGACGCCCGCGAGCGCACCGCACAAGCGCAGCAAGCGCTGCAACAGCAGGGCCACGACGAGGTACTGGCCAACATGCAGATGCTGGCGCAACTGGGCGCCTTTGATGCCGTGCACGCCCAACCCCTGGCCAAGCGCGTGCAATGGGCCCACGCCGGCCAAGCCGCCGAGGTACTGGCCAGCGCCGACTGGGTGTTTGAGGGCGTGACCGAAACGCTGGCCGCCAAACAAGAGGCGCTGGCCTTGTGCAGTCAGCACTGCGGCGCCAACGCCATTCTTACCTCCACCACCAGCAGCATTCTGGTAACGCAACTGGCGCCGCTGGTGCAGCGGCCCGAGCGATTTTTTAATATGCACTGGCTGAACCCGGCGTTTTTGATTCCGGTGGTTGAAATCAGCACCCACCCGCACACCAGCGCCGAGGCGGTGCAACGCACGCGCGACTTGCTGCACACCATGGGTAAGCTGCCCGTGGTGTGTGGCCCCGCTCCCGGGTACGTGGTACCGCGGCTGCAGGCCTTAATGATGAACGAGGCGGCCCGCATGGTGGACGAGGGCATCATCAGCGCCCAAGACATGGACGTGGCCACTCGCTACGGATTGGGGCTGCGCTTTGCCGCGCTGGGGGTACTTGAGTTTATTGACTTTGGCGGGGCCGACATTTTGTACCACGCCAGCCGCGAACTCGCCGCCAGCGTCAGCGCCGAACGCTACGCCACGCCGCCGGTGATCGAGCGCATGATGCAAGCCAACCAGCTGGGCTTAAAAACCGGACAAGGATTTTTTTCGTATCAGCCCGAGCAAGCCAGCCGTTACCGCCTTGACGCCATGACGCGCGTCATGGCCATGCTGCGTCACGCCAACATGTGGCGCCCGCCCGCGCTGCCCGCGCGCAGCGACGACAAGGCCTGATCCAAGGCCTTGCCGCTGTCATCGGCCAGCGCAGCCTCACGCAGGCCGCGCAGTTGGGCCGCTTGCAGTGGGGCGGGTGCGTCATCCAGCGTTTGCATGATGCGCGCAAAATTGGTCCAGCCCCGGGCGTGGGTCTCGCTGTAGCCTTTAATTAGGCCTTGGCAGTTGGCCACCTCAAGCGCCAGGGCTGGGTGCTGGGCGGCCAAGCCACGTATGCGCTGCAACCACTGGTGCATTTGCGCGTGCTCGCGTGCGTAGCGCCGGGTTTGACGGCGCCAGCGACGCATGGCGGCCACCACGCCCAGCAGCGCAAAGCCGTGCAGCGAGTTGGTGTGCAACACGCGTCCGGAGCGCGTCATGCGCTTGAGCAGCGCACGCATCCAGCCGCTGTTCTCAATGCGCGTGGCCCAAGGTGCCGGTAAGGTGTCGCAAATTTCTTCAAAGCGCGGGTGCAGGTACTCGTACACCTCCACCACCTCAGCCGGTTGGGCCTGCACCTCGTCACGCACACGCGCCCAGCGCCCCTGGCGCAGCTTCAAATCGGCAACCCGCGGGGTATCTTCATAGCTCATCCACAACGCCAGGTGCCGCGCCACGGCCTCAAGCAGCACCGGCTCCAGCGCGTCGCGCAGCGCGTCAAGCTGGTTCAGGTACGACTCGGCGTAGGCCACGTCCTGGTAGTCCACCAAGCGGCGCAAACCCTCCCATACGGTGCGGCGCGCGGTTGCTGGGTAAGCGTCCCACACCCGGTCGGCCCATGCCTGGGCGTGCGGTGGCAGCGCGCTGGGTTTGTCTGGCGTCTCGGGTGCCGCTGCTGGCACGTCGGTGCAGGGCGGCTGCGGCGGCAACTGCGCCATGGCGTAGCCGGCGTCAAATGCCGCCAAGCTCGCCTTGACGCCAATGCCACCGGCGCGAATGGTGTCTTCGTAGGCTTGACGCGCAAACGGTAAGGCCCCCGAGGCCGCCAAGGCACCAAACAACACGGCACTGATGACGCTGCCCTGCTGCTGCGCGACCTCGGCCATGTCAAAACCCACCACCTGCCGTGCCCCTTGCAAGGCCAGCGACCACAGCTGGCTTGAGTCGGCGCGGCCGTCGGCCATGGCGGTTTTTTCGCTCATGGCGTACACCCGATGGGTGGACATGACCAGTGCGGTGCGCGAGGGCGTGACCAAGCCGCGCTGCACAGCGCGCGCGGCCTCCATGAGCTCCGAGGCCAACACCAC
>JALRBF010000220.1 GCA_023262365.1 Burkholderiaceae bacterium | reverse complement strand
CTATTTGCACGATTGGCCGAACCCTGGGGGCGAGCCGCCAGACGCGGCCCACGCCGGCTTGCCCGGCACACGGGTTCAGGGCCCCGCGCCCAACACGCCGAGCGCGTCGCGCGCCTACCGGATGTTTTTGTTGCTGTGTTCGGCGTTGATTCTTGCCGGGGTGGCTTGGTTGTTGTTCACCGAGCGGCCGGCGGCTCGCCAGGCAACGGCGCCCTCGGTGCAGGGTACGCCGCCCCAAACCGTGCCGCTGGCCATCGAGGCGGCGCCTGTACCCCCCACGGCGGTTAACGTGGCCAGCCAAACGCCGGCGGTGGTCAACCAAACGCCGGAAGTGGCCCCGGCGCCGACCGAGGCCCCAGCCGAGACCGGCCCGGCCATGGTGCACGTGCGCGCCACCCAAGAGAGTTGGGTAGAAATGTGGGACGAAGGCGGCACCATGCGCCTGGGGCGCTTGTTGCAACCCGGTGACGAACTGCGTTACAACGCCAAGCTCCCGTTTGAGGTGGTGCTGGGCAATGCCGCCGGGGTCACGGTGGATTTGTTTGATAGACCCTTTGATTTCTCCTCGAAAACACGGGCCAACGTGGCGCGGTTTCAGGTGAGCCAGCCATGACCCATGGGTTTGAGCGGCCGGTCACCATGGCTGCCCCCGCGCCCCGCCAAAGCCTGCAGGGTGTGGTGCGGTGGGGCGAGCATGAGGTAACGGTGGGGGGCAGCGCCCCGGTTCGGGTTCAGTCCATGACCAACACCGACACCGCAGACGCCATTGGCACGGCGATTCAGGTCAAGGAACTGGCGCAGGCGGGCTCGGAGTTGGTGCGCATCACCGTGAACAACGAAGAAGCCGCCCGAGCCGTGCCGGTGGTGCGTGAGCAGTTGGACCGCATGGGCGTGTCGGTGCCGTTGATTGGCGATTTTCACTACAACGGCCACCGGTTGCTGGCCGATTTTCCGGCCTGCGCCCAGGCGTTGTCCAAGTACCGCATCAACCCCGGCAACGTGGGGCGAGGCGACAAGCACGACGCCCAGTTTGCGCAAATGATTGAAGCCGCGCTGCGGTACAACAAGCCGGTGCGCATTGGCGTGAACTGGGGCAGCCTAGACCAGGAGCTGTTGGCCCGACTCATGGACGACAACGCCCAGCGCAGCCAGCCCTGGGATGCCTCGCAGGTGATGGTGCAGGCGCTGGTCACCTCGGCGCTTGATTCGGCGCAAGCTGCCGTGGCGCTTGGCATGGCGCCCGAGCAGGTGATGCTCTCGTGCAAGGTAAGCGGCGTGCAAGACCTGATCACGGTGTACCGCGAGTTGGCCGCGCGCACGCGGCACCCTTTGCATTTGGGGCTAACCGAAGCGGGCATGGGCACCAAGGGCACGGTGGCGTCGGCTGCAGCGCTTTCGGTGCTGTTGCAAGAGGGCATTGGCGACACCATCCGGGTCTCGCTCACGCCGCAGCCTAACGAGGCGCGAACCCAAGAGGTCGTGGTAGCCTCTGAGATTTTGCAAGCGCTTGGCTTGCGCCGCTTTGTGCCCAGTGTCACCGCGTGCCCTGGTTGTGGTCGCACCACCAGCACGGTGTTTCAAGAACTGGCCAAGCAAATTGACGACTACCTGCGCGCGGCCATGCCGCGCTGGCGTGAGGTGTATCCCGGGGTTGAAGGGTTGCGTGTGGCCGTGATGGGTTGCATTGTGAATGGGCCTGGCGAGAGCAAGCACGCCGACATTGGCATCAGCCTGCCTGGCACCGGTGAGGCCCCGGCTGCACCGGTTTACATTGACGGGGTCAAGGCCCAAACGCTGCGCGGCGACGGCATTGCGCAAGCGTTTCAAACCCTGGTTGAAGCGTACGTGCAACAACGCTACGGCCGTGCCAACGCGCACGCCGAGCTCTGAACTTTTTTCTCTATCTCCATGAGCGACAAACTCACCGCCGTTAAAGGCATGAACGATGTGTTGCCCGAGCACGCTGGTGCGTGGGAGGCACTTGAGGCGCAGGTGCGTGACCTGATGCAGCGCTACGGCTACGCCAACGTGCGCACGCCGGTGGTGGAGCCCACGGCGCTGTTTGTGCGCGGCTTGGGTGAAGTCACCGACATCGTGGAAAAAGAGATGTACAGCTTTGAAGACCGCCTCAATGGCGAGCACCTCACGCTGCGGCCCGAGGGCACCGCCGGTGTGGTGCGCGCGGCGGTGCAGCACCACCTGCTGCATCAAGGCGGGCAGCGGCTGTACTACATGGGGCCCATGTTTCGCCACGAGCGGCCGCAGCGGGGGCGGTATCGGCAATTTCACCAAATTGGGGTGGAGGTGCTGGGGCACCCTGGGCCCGATGTGGATGCCGAGATTATTTTGCTTGCCGCCGATTTGTGGCAGGCCCTGGGACTGCAAGGCGTCACGCTGCAAATCAATAGCCTCGGGCAACCCGAGGAGCGGCGCGCGCATCGCCAGGCGCTGGTAACCTACTTAGAGCAGCATCGCTCGGCGTTGGACGAGGACGCGGCTCGGCGCCTGCACAGTAACCCCTTGCGTGTGCTGGACTCAAAAAACCCGGCCATGCAGCCGCTGATTGAGGGTGCGCCGCAGCTGCTGGACTACCTGGGCGAGGCGTCGCGGCAGCATTTGGACGCGGTGCGCGCGGTGCTGCAGGCCAACGGCGTGGCGCACCACATTAACCCTCGGCTGGTGCGCGGCATGGACTACTACAACCTCACGGTGTTTGAGTTTGTCACCGATGCGCTGGGAGCTCAGGGCACGGTGTGCGCCGGTGGACGCTACGATGGCCTGATGCAACAACTGGGTGGCAAGCCCGCGCCTGGCGTGGGCTGGGCACTGGGGGTGGAGCGCATTTTGGAGCTGTTGCGCGAGCAGGGGCAGGGCGTGGCTGCCACGGCGCTGGACGTGTACGTGGTGGTGGGCACGCCCGATGCCGCACGGGTGGCGCAGGCTTGCCGCGCGCTGCGTGGCGCCGGCGCCCGGGTGCGCATGCACGCGGCCTCAACCGAAGGGCAGGGCAGCATCAAGTCGCAATTTAAGCGCGCCGACGCCAGCGGGGCAGCCTGGGCCATGGTGCTGGGCGAGGACGAATTGGCGCGCGGCGTGGTGGCCATGAAGGCGCTGCGCGACGGTCAACACGCCGAGCAACAACGCGAGGTGCCACTGGCCGAGCTTGGCGCATGGTGGCAGGCTCAACACCCGGGTTAGCCCCCACCAAGGCCCTACAATGCCGGGTTTAGCCTTCGTCTTTGCGATCCATGGCCACACAACACTACGATCTTCAAGAGCAAGAGCAACTGGCTCAGCTCAAGGCTTTTTGGGCCAAATGGGGCACGCCGCTGTCTGCCTTGGTGGCGGCGCTGGCGCTAAGCTACGCCGGATGGACCGGCTGGAGCGCCTGGCAAAACCAAAAAGCCCGCGAGGCCGCGGCACTGTTTGCCACCTTTGACCAAGCCATTGAGGGCAAGCAGCCCGAGCGCTGGCAGCGGGTGCTACAAGACATGGCCGACGTGGCCAACCAGGCCACGCTGACCGAGCTGGCGCGTTTGCGCGCCGCCCAGGCCACGGCCCAAAGCGACCCCAAGCAAGCCCAGCAGTACCTCGAGCAAGCCGCCGCCGGTGCCCCCACCGTCGAGCTGCAGGCGTTGGCGCGGCTGCGCCTGGCCTCGCTGCAGGTGGCGCAGGGGCAGGCCCAGGCTGGGCTGCAAACCTTAACGTGGGACTGGCCCGAGGCCTTTGCCGGGCTGGTGGCCGACCGCCGGGGCGACGCCCTGCAGGCCTTGGCCAAGCGCGACGAGGCGATTGCCGCGTACCAGCTGGCCTTGAGCAAGTTGCCCGCCGAGCAGCCTTACCGGCAGTTGGTGGTGATAAAGCTCGAGGCATTGGGCGTCAATTCAAAGCAGCCGTCATGAACAAGGTCGTGTGGCGCGCCGCGGCATGGCTGCTGGCGGTGGGGCTGGCGGGGTGCGCCTCGTCGGGTCGCCCCACGCCGGCGCCGTTACCCCAGGGTACCCCCACCGTGGGCGTGCAGGCTGCCTGGCGCGTGACGCTTGGGGGTAACACCCATGGCTTGATTGCCGCGGTGGCGGCTAACGAGGTGGCGTTGGCGGCACGCAGCGGCCAGGTCATGGTGCTCAGCGGTCGCGACGGTGCCCTGCGCTGGCGCGTGCAAGCCCCCGCGCCAATTGACGCCGGTTTGGGCTTTGACGGGCAATGGGTGGCCGCGGTGCTGCAGGGCAATCGGCTGGTGGCGTGGCGCGACGGTAAGCTGGCCTGGCAAGCGCCCTTGCCCGCGCGCGTGTTCACGCCGCCATTGGTCGCCGGCGAGCGCGTGTTTGTGCTAACCGGCAACCGCCAAATCATGGCGTTTGACGCGGTTGGTGGCGGACTGATTTGGGAGCAAAAAGCCCCATCATCGGCTTTGGCGTTGCAGGCCCCCGGGCTGCTCACCGCGCGGGGTAACACCCTGGTGGTGGGGCTTGGGGCCACGTTATGGGCCATCAACCCCGACGACGGGCAGCCCCTGACCTCGGTGCCCCTGTTTGCCCCCACGGGCAGCAACCCGGTGGAGCAACTGGCCGACTTGGTGGCCGGTGCGCACCAGGCCGGCCCGCTGGTTTGCGCCCGCGCCTTCCAGCGCGGGGTGGCGTGTGTGGACGCCGCGTCTGGCCAGGTACGCTGGCGTGCCAGCCAAAGCGGCGCGCAGGGTGTGACGGGCACGGCCGCGCTGCTCGCGGGCACCGACGAGCAAGGGGCGGTGCAGGCGTGGTCGTTGGCCAGCGGGCAGCCCTTGTGGCGCCAAACGCTGCTGGCGCACCGCGGCGTAACGGGCCCGCTGGCCTTGGGCCAAACGCTGGTGGTGGGTGATGCGCAGGGTTACGTGCATTGGCTGTCGCAGGCCGATGGCGCCTGGCAGGCCAGCATGGCCGGTGACGGCTCGGCGGTGACGGCGCCGCCGCAATTGGTCGCCGGCTCCGTGGTCACGGTCTCGGCCAACGGGCAGGTCACTGGGTGGCGTCCCAAGTGAAGCCGGTGCTGGCGTTGGTGGGGCGCCCCAACGTTGGCAAATCCACCCTGTTCAACGCGCTGACGCGAAGCCGAGACGCCATCGTGGCCGACTTGGCCGGCCTAACCCGCGACCGGCACTACGGCAACGCCAAAATGGGCCAACGGGAATGGCTGGTGGTGGACACCGGCGGCTTTGAGCCCACGGCCGACAGCGGTGTGGTGCAAGCCATGGCGCATCAAACGCGACAGGCGGTGGCCGAGAGCGACGTGGTGGTGTTTGTAACCGACACCCGGGCCGGGCTAAGCGCCCAAGACCACGACATTGCCGCGTACCTGCGCCGACTGGGCAAACCCTGCGTGCTGGTGGCCAACAAAGCCGAGGGCATGCGCGGGCAGGCGCAGCTGGCCGAGTTTTTTGAACTCGGCATGGGCGAGGTGCTGCCGTTATCGGCCGCGCACGGCCAGGGCATGCGTGCGCTGGCCGAGGCGGTGGAGGCCGTGTTGCCCATGGCCGAGCCGTGGCCCGAGGCACCCAGCGACGCCGAGGATGCCACACGTCCCATTAAGCTGGCTGTGGTGGGGCGGCCCAACGTGGGCAAATCCACGTTGATTAATGTGTGGTTGGGTGAGGAGCGGCTGGTGGCATTTGACATGCCGGGCACCACGCGCGACGCCATCCACGTGCCCTTGGTGCGCGGCACGCAGCGCTACGAGCTGATTGACACGGCCGGTCTGCGCAAGCGCGGCAAGGTGTGGGAGGCGGTTGAGAAGTTCTCGGTGATCAAAACCCTGCAAGCCATTGAGCAAGCCAACGTGGCGCTGTTGCTGCTGGACGCCACCCAAGGCGTGACCGACCAAGACGCGCACATTGCTGGCTTTGTGCTAGAGACGGGCCGTGCGGTGGTGGTGGCCGTGAACAAATGGGACGCGGTTGACACCTACCAGCGCGAGCAGGTGCGCCGCTCGATTGCGCAGCGCCTGGGGTTTTTGCGTTTTGCCAAGGTGCACACCATCTCGGCCATTAAGCGCCACGGGTTAACCCCGGTGTGGGCCTCCATGGGGCAGGCACACGCCGCGGCGTTTCGCAAGCTGGGCACCCCGGCGTTGACGCGACTGATTCATGACGCCGTGGCGCATCAACAGCCGCCGCGCAGCGGCATGTTTCGCCCCAAGCTGCGCTACGCCCACCAAGGGGGCAGCAACCCACCGCTGGTGGTGGTGCACGGCAACTCGCTTGAGCACATTTCAGACAACTACAAGCGCTACCTTGAGGGCCGCATTCGCGACAAGTTCAACCTAGAGGGCACACCCTTGCGCATGGAGATGCGCAGCGCCCACAACCCCTACGACCAACGGCGCGCAGGCAAATGACGCCCCCGCTCTCGCCATGGCGGCTGTCGGTGGCCCCCATGATGGATTGGACCAACCGGCATTGTCGGTTTTTCCATCGGTTATTAAGCCAGCGTGCGCGCCTGTACACCGAGATGGTGACCACGGGCGCGCTGCGGCACGGCAGCGTCAGCCGGCATTTGCGCATGAACGACGAGGAGCACCCCGTTGCCCTGCAACTGGGCGGCAGCGAACCCGAGGAGTTGGCCTACGCCGCCCGTCTTGGGCAAGCCTGGGGTTACGACGAGATCAACCTCAACTGCGGCTGCCCCAGCGAGCGCGTGCAGCGTGGGGCGTTTGGCGCGTGCTTGATGTTGGAGCCCGACACCGTGGCCGATGGTGTCAAGGCCATGCGCGACGCGGTCACGATTCCGGTTACGGTCAAGCATCGCATTGGGGTGGACGAGCAGGCCAGTTACGGTTTTGTTCGCGATTTTGTTGGCCGAGTCAGCGAGGCCGGCTGCGAGGTGTTTGTGGTGCACGCGCGCGCGGCGTGGCTCAAGGGGCTCTCGCCCAAGCAAAACCGCGAGGTCCCGCCGTTGCAATACCCCATGGTGTACCGGCTTAAGCAGGATTTTCCGCATCTCACCGTGGTGCTCAACGGGGGCGTAACGAATAACGACCAAATCGACCAGCACCTGCAGCACGTGGATGGCGTGATGGTAGGCCGCGAGGCTTACTACCACCCGTGGCTGCTGACCGAGTGGGACACCCGGTTGAGCGGCCAAGCCCAACCCGTGCCCACGCCAGAGGCCGTTGAGGCGGCCATGGTGGCTTACATGCAACGCGCGCAGGCGCAGGACGGCTGCCCCTGGTACGCCATTGCGCGGCACATGCTGGGGCTGCACCACGGCCAACGCGGGGGGCGGTTGTGGCGTCAGGTATGGAGCAACCACAAGCTCAAACCCATGGCACCCACCGAGGTGCTGGGCTTGGCCCGTGCCGCGCTGGCGCGCGGTGCGGGTGTGCTTGCGGTCTAGGCCGTGGTGCCCAGCCCGGCTCTGGAGTGCCGCGCGCGCGTGGCGCTGTGGGTGTTGCCCGTGTTGTGGGCGGTGAACATGTGGAGCGCACGGGTGGCGGCCACCGCCTTCTCGTTCATCTCGATCCGCTCGTCGGCGTGCACCACCTCGATCGGCAGCCCGTCGGCGTGCGCGTGGTGCAGCGCCTGCCGGATCTCCGGCTCGTCACCCACGAGGGTGACCCGGA
>JALRBF010000063.1 GCA_023262365.1 Burkholderiaceae bacterium | reverse complement strand
CGACTTCGTACTGGTTGTATTCGGTGTCCATCCACACGTACATGGGGTCGGCAAAGTAGCTGTAGGAGCAGGGCTTTTTGTCTAGGACGATTTGGTCCATTTTGTCGTCGGCTTTGAACACCACCTCGGTGCCAAAGTTGTTGAGCAAGCTCTTGAGCTTCATGCGAACGGTGGCCGCGTTGCGACCTCCGCGGCTGTACTCGGTGCGTAACACCACCATGGGGTCTTTGCCTTGCATGATGACGTTACCGGCGCGAATTTCTTGAGCGATTTTCATGGAGGGTGGCACGGCTGGGGCCGCGATTCAAAAGTTGCCGAATCGCGCATTTTAAGGCTTTGCCAAGCGCTTAGGCCAAACGGCTCGCCGCCCACGCCAGCAGCTGCTGATGCAGTGGGGCTTGCCGCTGCAAACGCGCGCTGGCCGCCGCCAGGCAGGCTTGCCAAGTGGTCCAGGTGGCATCGCCTGGTGTGGGCAACCAGTGGGCTTGCGCCGCAGCCATGTGGTTGGCTACGTGCCAAGCGTGACGTAGGCTTGGCGGCGCTTGCAACCAATCGAGCAAGGTGTTGACCTTGGCGTGATGCGCGTCGTCATGCTGCGCATAGGCTTGCCACAGCATGGGATGCCCAGCGAACAGGGCGCCCACCAGCGAGTCCTCCCCGCGCACCCAGTTGATGCAGCTGGCGCGCAGCCATTGGTCAAAGCCAGCCTGCGACAACCGTGGCAGCGCACGCCAGTGGGTGTGGCCGGTGGCGGCACAGGCGGCTTGGGTGCGCGCGCCGGCGGCGAACACCGTAAGCTGGTGCTGGTGTGCCCAATCCAGCCAGTGCGCGAGGGCTTGGGGTTCGTAACAAAACAGCAACGCGTAGGGCTGTACGGGCGGGGGCGGCTCGTGGGCGGGCGGCGGCGTGGCGGGGCGGTGCAGCACGCCGCCGGTCTGTGGCGTGAAGCCGGGATAAAAAAAGGTTTTAACCAAGCCCGATGCCGGCCCGGACCACACCGGCGAGGGCAGGGTGTGATTGCGCGCGGCAAAGGTCTCGGCGGTGAGGTGCTCCAAATTGACCCACAACCGGGGCGCTTGGTGAGCCGGGCGGGGCAGGGCAGCTTCAATGGTCGGCCCCAGGGCGCAGCCAAAGGCCTCAATCACCACGTCGCCCAACTCAGCGTCCATGGCCTGCGATGCGCTGGGCCACGCCCGTACCGTGACGCGCGGGTGGCCCGCGGGGGCCATCCATTGCAGGGTGGGCGTGTCGTCGCACCACAGGCTAACCTGTTGCTTGGCGCTGGCCAGCGCCTGCGCCAGGCGCCAGCACACGCCCACGTCGCCCAGGTTGTCAACCACGCGGCAAAACACGTCCCAGCGCAGCGTGGGGAGGGGGGCAGAAGCGGGCACCACGCTGGGCATTGTGCTGCATCTTGGGGGCGGCTGCGCCACAATAGGCGTATGGCAGCGTCGCAACCTTCTCCCCCGGCCGAGCCTGCTGACCCCCCGGCCCAAACCCGTGCGGCGCTGGCCGCGCAGGCCGCCAAGTTACCACCACTGCCCGGTGTGTACCGCTACTACGACGCCGCGCAACGCCTGCTGTACGTGGGCAAGGCCAAGAATCTGCGCAAACGCGTCGCCAGTTATTTTCAGGCGGGTCGCCCCAGTGGCACGCGGGTGGCGCACATGGTCGCCCAGGTGGTGAGCATGCAAACCACGGTGGTGCGCTCCGAGGCCGAGGCGCTGCTGTTAGAGAACAACCTCATCAAAACGCAGTCGCCACGCTACAACATTTTGTTTCGCGACGACAAGAGCTACCCGTACCTCAAAATTACGCGCGGGGAGGCGCCGCGCCTGGCCTATTACCGCGGCGAGGTCGACAAGAGGCACGACTACTTTGGGCCGTACCCCAGTGCGTGGGCGGTCAAAGAGACCATTGCGCTGCTGCAAAAGGTTTTTCAGCTGCGCACCTGCGAAGATACGGTGTACCGGCACCGCACTCGGCCGTGTTTGTTGCATCAAATCAAGCGCTGCTCGGCGCCCTGCGTGGAGCGCATTGACGCGCAGGCTTACGCCGCTGACGTGGCGTTGGCGCAGGCGTTTTTGCAAGGCCAAACCGACACCTTGCTCGCGCGCTTGCAAGACACCATGATGGCGCACGCCGACGCCTTGGCTTACGAGCGCGCGGCGCAGGTGCGCAATCAGATCCAGGCCTTGTCGCGGGTGCTGCACCAGCAAAACGTGGACAACGCCGGTGACGCCGACGTCGATGTCATCGCCGTTAAACGACACGGCGGTAAGGCCTGCGTGAACCTGGCCATGGTGCGCGGCGGCAGGCATTTGGGTGACCGTGCGTTTTTTCCTAGCCTGCACGAGGTGGTGAACCCGGCGTTGGCCTTGGCCGCCCAGAGCGAGGCCGAGGACCAGGTCACGGACGCGGTGGTGGTGGAGGCGTTTTTGTTGCAGCACTACACGCAGTTGCCGCTGCCCGCCGTGGTGGTGTGCGCGCACGCCCCAGCCGCGGCGTTGCAAGAGGCCTTGGCCGAGCACCATGGCCGGCGCGTGCAGTGGGTGCACCAGCCGCGCGGTGTGCGCCGGCAGTGGCTGGAGATGGCGCAGCAAAACGCCGATTTGCAGCTGGCGCGCTTGCTTGATGAAGTCGACAGCATTAGTTCGGTATCCGGAGGCAGCTTCACCGCCGCCTACTACGGATTGTTCGGAGACAGGCTGTTCAAGGATTACGAGAATGTCTTCCTCAAGCAAAGTGTTCAGGGGGCCTTAATCGGGAGCCTCTTTGACCCGGCTTTCTGGTGGCGGAGCCTCTTTACCGGGTTTGATCGGACTGAAATGGCCACAGAGTACTACAGTAATAATATTTTCGAGGGGAAAACATTTTCCGATATTCGCCTGAATGACGGACCTTATATCGAAATCAATGCCACGGATCTGGGCGGAGGGAGCCGGTTTTCATTTATTCAAGCGTACTTCGATATTATTTGTTCCGAT
>JALRBF010000058.1 GCA_023262365.1 Burkholderiaceae bacterium | reverse complement strand
AGAGGACCTGGCCCGCTTGATCGGGGATGCCCCCGCGCACACCCTGGCACAAGCTGCCCGTCAGGCCATGACGGCCTTGCGTAATTTTGTCGCCCAGCGCCCAGGCACTGGGCTGCGCACCGGCAGCGCAGCATGATGCGCTGGGGCCGTTTCGGGCGCGGTGCCTTCATCGTCTTCATCGTCCTGCGCTACGGCCTGGACGAGTTGGTGCTCTCCAGCTTTCAGAAACCCTGGATCCGTCTGCTGGCCCGCATCCTGTCGGTGGGGCGGGACCTGCGCTCGCCCCGCTCTGTGCGCCTGCGCGAAGCGCTGGAGCGTCTGGGCCCGATTTTTGTGAAGTTCGGCCAGGTGCTGTCCACCCGCCGCGACTTGCTGCCGCCCGATTACGCCGACGAGCTGGCGCGCCTGCAAGACCGGGTTCCCCCCTTTGCCGGCGAGGTGGCGGTGCGCACCATTGAGCGCGCGCTGCAACGCCCCATCACCGAGCTGTTTGCCCAATTTGACACCACCCCCGTGGCCAGCGCCTCGATTGCCCAGGTGCACTTTGCACTTCTACCTGACGGGCGCGAGGTGGCTGTTAAGGTGCTGCGCCCGGGCGTGTTGGCCGCCATTGAAAAAGACTTGGCGCTGCTGCGTACCATGGCCCGTTGGCTCTCTCGCTTATCGGCCGACGGGCGGCGCCTGCGCCCGCGCGAGGTGGTGGCCGAGTTTGACAAATACCTGCACGACGAGCTTGACTTGCTGCGCGAGGCGGCCAACGCCGCGCAGCTGCGGCGCAACATGCAGGCGCTGGATTTGGTGCTGATTCCCGAGATGGAGTGGTCGCTGTGCCACCCCGAGGTGCTGGTGATGCAACGCATGCACGGCGTACCGATCAGCCACGTGCAGCGCTTGCAAGACGCGGGCGTGAACATGGCGCAGCTGGCCCGCGACGGGGTGACCATTTTCTTCACCCAAGTGTTTCGAGATGGCTTTTTTCACGCCGATATGCACCCGGGCAACATCCAGGTTAGCTTGGCCCCCGAGACCTTTGGGCGCTACATCTCGCTGGATTTTGGCATCGTGGGGACGCTGACGGCGTACGACAAAGAGTACCTCGCGCAAAACTTTGCGGCGTTTTTTCGTCGCGACTACCGCCGCGTGGCCGAGCTGCACGTGGAGTCGGGTTGGGTGCCGCCGCAGACCCGCACCGACGAGCTTGAGGCCGCCATTCGTGCCGTGTGCGAGCCTTACTTTGACCGGCCGCTGCAAGAAATTTCGCTGGGCATGGTGCTTATGCGGCTGTTTCAGGCGTCGCGGCGCTTTAACGTTGAGATTCAGCCCCAGCTGGTGCTGCTGCAAAAAACCCTACTCAACATCGAAGGCCTGGGGCGCCAGCTCGACCCGCAGCTGGATTTGTGGAGCACCGCCAAGCCCTTTTTAGAAAAGTGGATGCTCGAACAACTGGGGCCCAAACGCTTGCTTGAGCAGCTGCGGCAAGAGGCGCCGCATCTGGCCAAGTGGCTGCCGGCGCTGCCGCGCTTGCTTGGGCAGGCGCTGCAAGCCTCGAGCGCACCCACGCCCGAGCCTTGGGCCCGGTTGCTGGCCGAAACCCGCCGCACCAACCGCTTGCTGCAAAGTCTGCTTATGGCCTTGGTGGGCTTTGTGGTGGCTTTGTTGGTGTGGCAGTGGCTGCCTTACCTAAGCCTTTTATAATCTAAGGTTGCGCCAAACACCCCGATTGGCGCCCTGTTTGCTCTGAATCATGCCTATTTACGCTTACCGCTGCACGGCGTGTGGTCACGCCAAAGACGTCCTGCAAAAAATGGCCGACGCGCCGCTGCGGGTGTGCCCCGCCTGCCAGGCCGAAACCTTTACCAAGCAAGTCACCGCCGCGGGCTTTCAGCTCAAGGGCTCGGGCTGGTACGTCACCGACTTTCGCGGCGGGGCCGGGGCCAAGGCCGCCAGCACCTCCGATGCCGCTGCCGCTGACACCGCAGCCAAGCCCGCCGAGGCGCCGGCCACGCCGGCCGCGCCAGCCAAGCCCGCCGACACCAGCAGCAGCGCCACCACGGCCAGCGCCGACTAACCCATGACCCGTCTACGCAAATGGCTGTTTGCCGGCTTGTTGGTGTTGCTGCCCATCAGCATCACCCTGTGGGTGCTGGAGTGGGTGGTGACCACGCTGGACCAAACCCTGCGCGTGTTGCCACCGCAGTGGCAACCCGAAACCCTGCTGGGTGTGGCCATTCCGGGCCTGGGCGTGTTGTTTGCCTTGTTGGTGTTGGTGTTGATCGGCGCGTTGGCTTCCAACTTTGTGGGCAACGCCCTCATTCGCTGGTGGGACGGTTTGCTTGCGCGCATTCCGGTGGTGCGCTCAATTTACTCGGGGGTCAAGCAAGTCTCCGAAACCTTGTTCGCCGACAAAGGGCAGGCCTTTCGCAAAGCGGTGCTGGTGCAGTGGCCGCGCGAGGGGGTGTGGACGATTGCCTTTTTGACCGGCAACCCGCCCGGTGAGGCCACCCATTACCTGGGTAACGGTTACTTGTGTGTGTACGTGCCCACCACGCCCAACCCCACCAGTGGCTACCTGGCCATGGTGCGCGAGGCCGACACCGTGGCCCTCGACATGTCGGTTGACGAGGCCTTGTCTTACGTGATTTCTTTGGGCGTGATTGCCCCCCCCAAACGCCCACCCCGGCCGGTTGAGGCGCCCTAGGCGCGCCCACCCGTTTTGCCCACACCACCACCGAGTTATTCCATGGCCATGCGAACCCACTATTGCGGTGAAGTCACCGAAGCCCTGCTTGGGCAAGAAGTTGCCTTGTGCGGATGGGTCAATCGGCGGCGTGACCACGGCGGCGTGATTTTTGTTGACCTGCGTGACCGCCAGGGCACCGTGCAAGTGGTGTGCGACCCCGACCGCCCCGAGATGTTTGCGCAGGCCGAGGACTTGCGCAACGAGTTTTGTGTGCGGGTGCTGGGCAAAGTGCGCGAGCGCCCCGAGGGCACCCAAAACGAGGCCATTGCCAGCGGCAAAATTGAGGTGCTATGCACCACCCTTGAGGTGCTTAACCCCTCGGTAACGCCGCCGTTTTTGCTTGACGACGACAACCTGTCTGAGACCACCCGCCTCACGCACCGCGTGCTGGACCTGCGCCGCCCGGTGATGCAGCGCAACCTGCGCCTGCGCTACCGGGTGGCCATGGCGGTGCGGCGCTATCTTGATGCCTTGGGTTTTGTTGACATCGAAACCCCCATGCTCACCAAAAGCACCCCCGAGGGCGCGCGTGACTACCTGGTGCCCAGCCGGGTGCACGACGGCGAGTTTTTTGCCTTGCCGCAGTCGCCGCAGTTGTTTAAGCAGCTGCTGATGGTGGCCGGCTACGACCGTTACTACCAAATCACCAAGTGTTTTCGCGACGAAGACTTGCGCGCCGACCGCCAACCCGAGTTCACGCAGATTGACATCGAAACCTCGTTTTTGGACGAGCACGAGATTCGCGAAATGTTTGAGGGCATGGTGCGCGGCATCTTCAGCGAAGTACTCGACGTCGATTTGGGGTCGTTCCCGGTGATGTCCTATGCCGAGGCCATGGCCCGGTACGGCTCAGACAAGCCCGATTTGCGCGTCAACCTCGAGCTCACCGAGCTCACCGACGTCATGGCCGACGTGGACTTCAAGGTGTTCTCAGCCCCGGCGCAAGACCCCAAAGGCCGCGTGGTGGCCTTGCGTGTGCCCGGTGGGGCGCAGCTCTCGCGCGGCGACATCGACGGTTACACCGAGTTCGTCAAAATTTACGGTGCCAAGGGGCTGGCCTGGATCAAAGTCAACGCGGTGGCCAACGGGCGCGACGGGCTGCAGTCACCGATTGTTAAAAACCTGCACGACGCGGCGTTGCAGCAAATACTTGAGCGCACCGGCGCCGCCGACGGCGACGTGCTGTTTTTTGGTGCCGATAAGGCTTCGGTGGTCAACGACGCCATGGGCGCGTTGCGCGTGAAGATTGGCCACAGCGAGATGGCGCGGGCTGGGGGGTTGTTTGTTGACCGCTGGGCGCCGCTGTGGGTGGTGGACTTTCCCATGTTTGCCTACGACGAGGAAGCGCAGCGCTGGAGTGCCGTGCATCACCCGTTTACCGCGCCCAAAGACGGCCACGAGGATTGGATGGATACCGACCCCTCGCGTTGCCAAGCCAAGGCTTACGACATGGTGCTCAATGGCTGGGAGCTGGGCGGCGGCTCGGTGCGTATCCACCGCGCAGAGGTGCAGCAAAAGGTGTTTGAGGCGCTCAAGATTGGCGCCGAAGAAGCGCAACAAAAGTTTGGTTTCTTGCTCGACGCCTTGCGCTACGGCGCGCCGCCGCACGGTGGCGTGGCCTTTGGCCTGGACCGCTTGGTCACCCTCATGACCAAGGCCGAGTCGATTCGTGACGTGATTGCTTTTCCCAAAACCCAGCGTGCCCAGTGCCTGTTGACGCAGGCCCCTTCGCCGGTAGACGAAAAGCAGTTGCGCGAGTTGCACATACGGCTGCGCAACACGGCAGCGCCCAGTCACTAGCCTCTTGGCTTGGGGTGCATGCGCCGTGTTGCCCGAGTACAAAATCCCACAATCGGTGCTGGTGGTGGTGTACACCGTGGCGCTCGACGTATTGTTGTTGCGCCGTACCGAACCCGATGATTTCTGGCAAAGCGTGACCGGCTCGCGTGCCAGCGTGCACGAGGATTGGGCCCAAACCGCGCGGCGCGAGGTGGCCGAAGAAACCGGGTTGGATACCGACGCCCCCGGCGCGGTGCTCAGCGACTGGGGGTTGGAGAACGTGTACGCAATCTACCCCTGCTGGCGCGCGCGTTACGCCCCGGGCGTCACGCACAACACCGAGCGTGTTTTTGGCCTGCAGCTGCCGCAGCGCCAGCCCATTGCGTTGAGTCCGCGTGAGCACAATGCCTGCGCCTGGTGGCCGTGGCGCGAGGCCGCTGACCGCTGCGCCTCACCGTCCAACGCCGAGGCCATTTTGTGGCTGTCTCGCCTGGCGTAGTCCCGCCGGCGCGGGCCTCGCAATGGCACGCCGGGCATCGGCTGACGCTGCTCACCGGCGCCTCGCAGTGGTTTCCGCTGCTGCTGCAGGCCATGGCCCAAGCCCAGCGCCGCATTTGGCTGGAGACGTACATTTTTGACTTTGCCGGCAGTGCCCTGGAGGTGGCCCAGGCGCTGGCCGAGGCCGCGCGGCGTGGCGTGCAGGTGCGGGTGATGGTGGATGGCGTGGGCACGCCGGTGATTCCGCCGCCGTGGCTGGCCACGTGGCGTGCCGCCGGCGTGCGTGTGGCGGTGTACGCCCCGCTGGGGCGCCTGGGCCTGAGCTTGCCCAGCCAGTGGCGGCGGCTGCACCGCAAGCTCTGCGTGGTAGACGACACCGGTTACTGCGGCGGCATCAACGTGGTGGACGATTGGCTTGACCCCACGCTGGGCGCGCTGCCGCGGCCCAGGCTGGATTTTGCTGTGCAGGTGCAAGGCCCCTTGGTGGAGGACATGCGTCACGCCATGCAGCAGCTGTGGCTGGCGCATACCGTGCCGTCGGTGGCACGGCGCGACCACCTCGAGCGTATGCGCGATGCCTTGAACCAGGGCCTGTCGCGCGCGCCCTGGCCGGCGGCGCAGGCCACCAGCCGGGCGCGTTTGGTGTTGCGCGACAACTTGCTGCACCGCCGTGACATCGAACGCGCCTACCGCGGCGCCATTGGACGCGCGCGCCACGAAATTTGGCTTGCCGTGGCCTATTTTGTGCCCGACATTCGATTGCGCCGCGCCTTGCGCTGGGCGGTGCAGCGCGGCGTGAAGGTACGCGTGTTGATTCAAGGCGAGTACGAAAACTTTATGCAATACCACGCCGGCTGGTTCACCACCGCGTGGTGCGTGCGCCAAGGCATTGAGGTGTATCGCTACCAACCCAGTGCCTTTCACGCCAAGGCCGCCGTGGTGGATGGGCGCTGGGCCACGATTGGCTCGAGCAACCTCGACCCGCTGAGCTTGCTGCTGGCCCGCGAGGCCAATGTACTGATTGACGACCCGTCGTTTGCCGGCGCGCTGTTGCAACGCCTGCAGCACGTCACCACCCACCAAGCGCAGCCCTTGGCCCCCTTGCTGGCCCAGCGTGGGCCATGGCAGCGCGCGCGCGACGTGGTGGCCTACGTTGCCATGCGTACGGCCTTGTTTTTAACTGGCAATCGGTACTAGGGGGGCGGTGTTACAGTACAGCCACCACTGATGTAATGGCCCTGGCCAATCTGCCCCGTATGACTGAAAAAGAAGATGGCGTGCCCGTATCGGTCAAGATACGCGAGCGCTTGCAGGCTCAGCGCCAGCGCTTTCACTCCAACGACAACATCGCCGCGCACATTCTGCCCGGCGAGCTTGACGCGCTGCTTGACGAAGTGAGCGGCAAAATGCAAGGCGTGCTTGACAGCCTGGTGATCGACACCGAAAACGACCACAACACCGCCGACACCGCGCGTCGCGTGGCCAAAATGTATATCCAAGAGGTGTTTCGTGGGCGTTACGTGCGTGCCCCCGAAGTCACCGAGTTTCCCAACGCCGAGCACCTCAACGAGTTGATGATGGTCGGCCCCATCGTGGTGCGCAGTGCCTGCAGCCACCACCTCTGCCCAGTCATTGGTAAGGTCTGGATTGGGGTGCTGCCCAACGAGCATACCAATGTGATTGGCTTGTCCAAGTACGCGCGTTTGGCCGAGTGGATCATGGGGCGGCCACAAATTCAAGAAGAAGCCGTGGTTCAGTTGGCCGACCTGATTCAAGAGCGCACCCAGCCCGACGGGCTGGCCATCGTCATGGAGGCGAGCCACTTTTGCATGGGCTGGCGCGGCGTGCGCGACCTTGACAGCAAGATGATCAATTCGGTGATGCGTGGGGTGTTTTTGAAAGACGCCAACCTGCGTCGTGAGTTTTTGTCGCTTATTCCCCGTAGGAGCTGACCATGCTGGTGCGTTTGCTTTACGTTAGCCGGGCGGTGCAAGATGACGCACCGGCGGCGATTGACGCCATTCTCTCCACCTCACGCGCGCACAACCTCAACCAAGGCATCACCGGTATCTTGTGCTACGGTGGCGGCATATTTTTGCAAGCCATCGAGGGTGGGCGGGAGGCCGTCAATCGGCTCTACAGCGTCATCGTTAAAGACGCGCGCCACACCGATGTGGTGCTGCTGCGCTACGAAGAAATCTCGGAGCGCCGCTTTGGCGGCTGGACCATGGGGCAGGTGAATCTGGCCAAGGTCAACGCCTCGATTGTGCTCAAGTACTCCGAGCGCCCGGTGTTTGACCCGTATCAGGTCTCGGGCACCGTCTCGCAAGCCCTGCTTGACGAGTTAATGGCCACGGCCTCCATTATTGGCCGCGCCTAAGCACCTGCGGCCTGGCAAACCGGACAGTCGCCGCGTTGGGCCAACGTAATGGCCTCAAGCCGCAGGCTGCCCGCGTGCAGCAGGCACAGCTGGTTATCGGCGCCGCCGTCATGGCCCACCAGCAGCCGCATGGCCTCGGCCGCTTGCATGCTGCCCACCATGCCCACCAAGGGCGCCAGTACCCCTAGGGTGGCACACTGTGCCTCGCTGGGGGCGGCATCGGGGGGGAACACGCACGCGTAGCACGGGGCGTTGGGGCGGTCCAGACGAAACACCGCCAGTTGGCCGTCGGTTTTAATGGCCGCACCCGAGACCAGCGGCCGCTTGGCCTGCACACAAGCCCGATTAATTTCGTGCCGGGTGGCAAAGTTGTCGCAGCAGTCAAGCACCACGTTAGCCTGCGGGGCGTGCTGGGCCAGCCACGCCGCGGTGGCACGTGCCGCCACGCCGGTGACGCGTACCTCGGGGTTGACTTCGCGCATGGCGGTGGCCAATGACTGCACCTTGGCCTGCCCCAGGCGCGCCGTGGTGTGGCCGATTTGCCGCTGCAGGTTGGTGAGGTCAACCACGTCATCGTCAATCAGCGTGATGTGACCCACGCCTGCGCTGGCCAGGTACAGCCCAGCGGCGCAGCCCAAACCGCCGGCGCCCACCATGAGCACATGCGAATTGAGCAGTTGGCTTTGACCCTCGATGCCCACGGCATCGAGCATCAGGTGCCTGGCATACCGCAGCAGTTGCTGGTCGTTCACGGCATGGGCAATCAGTTGCTGGCGCCGTCTTCCTTGCCCAGGGTTTGGCTTAACTTGACGCTTTCGCCGCGCATGAAGCGCAGCGCTTGCTGCAGCCGAAAGTCGTCGGCCTCGCCAAAGGTGGGCAGCCGTCGCTCGCTGGGGTCTTTACGCCGCTCTTCCTCGAGCTTGCGCCGAGCCGCCTCGCGGGCTTGTTCGCGTTGCTCGGCCAACTTGGGGTCGGTTTTGGCAGCGCCGGCCGTTTTGTCGGTTTCAAGGTGTTTGCTTAGGTCACCTTCGCGGGTAGACAGCGCCGCAAACAAGTTGCCCTCGGGCGTTTCGTCCACGTACATGTCGGGCGTGATGCCTTTGGCCTGAATCGAGCGGCCGCTGGGGGTGTAGTAAAACGCGGTGGTCAGCTTAAGCCCGGTGTCGGGGCCCAACGGCCGCACCGTTTGCACCGAACCCTTGCCAAACGTGCGGTTGCCCATGAGCACGCCGCGCTTATGGTCTTGCAGCGCGCCGGCTACGATTTCGCTGGCCGAGGCCGACCCTTCATTCACCAACACCACCAGTGGCACGCGTTTGAACACGCCGTTGGTTTGCTGGGTGAGGGTGGCAATGGGGTCGCGACCCGGGCGGCGCCAGTAGTCGCCCACGGCGGCGCGGTATTCGGTGCGGCTTTCTTCCAGTTGGCCGTTTGTAGAGACCACTTTGACGTCGTCGGGCAAAAACGCGGCCGACAACGCCACGGCCGCGTCCAGCAAGCCGCCTGGGTCGTTGCGTAGGTCTAGCACCACGCCTTTGAGTTTGGGTTGCGTTTGGTACAGCGCCGTGAGCTTGTTGGCAAAGTCGGTTACGGTTCGGTCTTGAAACTGCGAAACCCGGACCCACGCGTAATCGGGCGTGACCATTTTGGCCTTCACGCTTTGGGTTTTGATTTGCGCGCGGGTGATGACCACGCCAAAGGTGCGGTCCTCGCTGCGGCGCAGAATGGTTAAACGAACCTTGGTGTCGGGTTCGCCGCGAATCAGTTTGACCGCATCGTTGATGCTCAGACCCTTGATGGGGGTGTCGTCAACCTTGGTGATAAGGTCGTTGGTTTTGAGCCCGGCCTGAGCCGCGGGTGAGTCTTCGATGGGCGAGACCACCCGCACCAAGCCGTCTTCCATGGTGATCTCAATGCCTACGCCCACAAAGCGGCCGCTGGTGCCTTCGCGAAACGACTGCCAGGCTTTGGCGTCGTAGTAGGCCGAGTGCGGGTCAAGCGCGTTGACCATGCCGGCAATGGCGTCGGTGATGAGTTTTTTCTCGTCAACCGGCTCAACGTAGTCGGTTTTAACGATGTTAAAGACGGTGGCCAGCTGGCGCAGCTCGGCCAGTGGCAAAGGCACCGCCCCGCTGCGAGCCGTGGCCTGTAGCTGGGTGGTGACCAAGGCGCCGGCCAAGGCCCCCATGCCCACCCAGCCGACGATGCGAAGTTTGCTTGCCATGGCGCCGAACTATACACCGGCGGCCTCCATTGCGCGGGCTGCAGGCGGGGTGGGGTTATTCCAAATAGGCGTGGCGCAGCGGCTTGAGTGCGTCGTTAAGTTCGTACACCAGCGGCGCGCCGTTGGGAATGTTCAGCCCCACAATATCCTGTTCAGAAACGTCGTCGAGGTATTTGATGAGGGCGCGCAGGCTGTTGCCGTGCGCGGCAATCAGCACCCGCTTGCCACCGCGCAGCGCCGGGGCAATCGAGTCGTTCCAAAAGGGCAGCACCCGCGCCACGGTGTCTTTGAGGCATTCGGTACGCGGAAACGCCTCTGGCGGCACATGGGCGTAGCGCCGGTCGCCAAATTCCCAGCGGGCGTCGCCCTCGGGCAACGCCGGGGGTGGGGTGTCGTAGCTGCGGCGCCACTGCAACACCTGCTCGGCCCCGTACTGTTGCGCCATGTCGGCTTTGTTCAGCCCCTGCAAGGCGCCGTAGTGGCGCTCATTGAGTCGCCAATGCTTGATCACGGGCAACCACATGCGGTCCATTTCGTCCAAGCTCAGGTAGAGCGTGCGGATAGCGCGCTTGAGAACGCTCGTGTAGGCGACATCGAAATCTAAGCCTTCTTTTTGTAACAGTCGGCCTGCGCGCTGGGCTTGGGCGACGCCGGTGGGCGTGAGGTCGACGTCGGTCCAGCCGGTGAAACGGTTTTCGAGGTTC